>NZ_JBFHFD010000202.1:0-13355 GCF_041583735.1 Novipirellula sp. | reverse complement strand
TTCCGCTTCGATCTCTTTGACCGTTTCTTCGATGTCGTATTCGACGCGGCGGAATTCGACGACATGTTCGTCATACAGCACGTAGCAGCTTCGTGGGTCACCGTCTCGCGGTTGCCCCACGCTACCGACGTTGATCATCAAACGCTGTGATTTGTCGGAGACCGAATAACCACCCGCCAATTCCATCGGTCGAATAAATCGCATGTCAGGCGTGAAAATTCCCGGCACGTGCGTGTGCCCTTGGAAACAGAGGTGCGGGATCATGGAAAACAGCTTTTCCATTTTCTTGCAGTTCTGAGTGTCTTCGGGAAAGACGTACTCGTTGGTGGGACTGCGAGGCGATCCGTGTACGAACAGCACCCCCCCTTCGCGGACGGTGCGAGGCAATTTGCACAAGAATTCCATTCGCCGCCGGCTGGCCTCGGGGCCATCACGGCCGCATTCGAGTTGAGCGCGGGTCCAGAAAATTGCCTGTTCGGCGGCAACGTTGAACCCCTCGGGGTCAAACAACGCGCTGCTGTCGTGGTTGCCCAGCACGCAAAAGTCGAATTCGATCGCTTGGTCTAAACAGGCACACGGCTGAGGGCCATAACCGACAACGTCGCCGAGACACACAATGCGATCGACTTTATTGGTTTGAACGTCTGCAAGGACCGCTCGCAAAGCGGCCAGATTTCCGTGGATGTCACTAAGAATGGCGGTCCGGGTCAATTTAAAAACTCAGGTTGAAAACGAAGGAACGGTCCAGCGAACGTCTGTCCAGCCAAGAAGAATCGTAATCTTAACCCCAAAACCGATTTCGCGTCAGCTAGAACCTTTCTATCGCCCGTGTTTCAGTCGATCGCCCAATGCGTCGGACAGCTCTGCAACGGCGTAAATCTTGTTCGCGGTGACGTCGCGATCGTAATCGACACGCCGGTAAGTCACCGTTTTCGCTTCGGTATCCAAGATCGCATAACAGGCTCGGTTGTCCTCGTCGCGGGGTTGGCCGACGCTGCCCACATTGATCATCGCTTTATTCGGGCCGACGTGGTAAACGTAGTCGCATTCCTCAGGCGAAATAAACTCGCATTCCGTTGTAAAGACGCCTGGCAGATGCGTGTGCCCCATAAAGCAGATATGTTCGATCTTGGCGAACAACATCTCCATTTTGCGTTGGTTGAAGATGTCTTCGGGAAAGACATATTCGTTGGTGGGGTCGCGGGGCGATCCATGAACAAAGCGAAATTCGCCCTGGTCGATCTGTCGCGGCAACTCGCCCAGAAAATCCCAGCGGGTGTTGATCTGCTGAGCCGAGCCTGGGCCGTTGTCCAATTGGTCGCGTGTCCAATAGATCGCTTGCAGCGCCATCGGATTAAAACCCTCGGGATCAAATAACGCCGCCTGGTCATGATTGCCAAGAATGGTCGAATGACAGCTTTTCATGACCAAATCGAGACATTCACACGGATTGGGGCCATAGCCAATAATGTCACCGAGACAGTAAATCTCGTCGACAGGGATCGTCTTGATGTCAGCCAACACTGCAGTCAGTGCTTCAAGATTTCCGTGAATGTCACTGATCAGCGCGCGTTTCACTAAATGACTCGGTGGTGGAAAGCAATGGAATCGGGAAAACGTGGAGGTGGACGAAACTTTAATGGTTCAAGATCTCGTCGCGGAGATCATATCACACTCCGTCTCGCACTCGTCCCTTTGTGCAAAACTATGGATGTGAAGGCCAAGCCCGAAGTGTAGTTTAATGCGTTTTTTTTGGGCAATCCCATCATTTTTGCTTCTCGCAAGATTTCCTCGCCTCGAAGCCGTTCGGTCTGGCATTATCAAGTTTACCGAATGAGTTACATTGTGGGGATCGTAGGCATTAAGCCAGGATGCCAATCGCTCGATCTTCGGCTCCCATTTGGCTCTTTGCCGCATTCTCACTCGCTTCTCAAACGCATCACATCGCATGACCGCTGGAAATTCTCGTGAATTGCCGATTCAATTGGCTATCGAAACCACGGGACGGACAGGCTCGGCCGTGCTGATGAGTGGCGACAATGTGTTGCTGCGACGTCCTATGGGTGAGCAAATACGCACGGCGGCAGCGATCGGGCCCTGTCTGGATGAAATGCTGTCTTGGTGCCGGGACGAGAAAAAATCGATCGATTTTATTTCTGTTGCGGTCGGTCCAGGGTCCTTCACCGGGCTTCGCATCGGCGTCACGGCGGCCAAAATGTTGAGTTATGCGATGAAATTGCCGCTGGTGGCGGTCGATTCGTTGGCGTCGGTCGCGGCGGTCGTGTTTTTCGAAAACCCCGATCTGCAAACGCTGCGAGTCGGATTGGATGCCTATCGAGGCCAAGTCTTTACCGGACAATTCCATCGCGGTGAAATCTTGCCGCCGCTTGCCGCGATTCCCAATCCATGGACGCCCTTGCCGCAATCGATCGAAATTGTCAGTGCCGAACAGTGGTCCACGCTGCTGGCATCGGCCCAGGCATCGCAATTGACCGTTGCGGGCGACGCCAAGCCTTTTGCGAAATTCAGCGGAACGTCGATGACTCGCAGCGAACTCGATGCATTTGGCGTCGGGCTGGTCGCACTGCGAGCGGCGGAACTGTCGCTCTTTACCGACCCCATGGCCTTGGTGCCCCGCTACTTGCGACCCAGTGCGGCAGAAGAAAAGGCGGAGACGCAATCATCGCCGGAGATGCAATCATCGGCGGAGACGCAATCATCGGCGGAGACGCGGGGAAAAGGCTAGTGCGCCGGACTTGGCACTGAGTCGGCGATTTCGGCTGGTCAGTTAGGGGGGGCAATTTTCTCTATTGCGTTGCCTGCGGATCCTTCCTAATCTCCAAAACGACCTTCATAGTCTGAACCCAACCGTTCCCCATCCCGAGATGACGAATTGCCATGGAAGGCTACTCTAAATCGTTCGAGCGATCCTGTTTTTTACGGATTGCGACGACCCTGTTTGTCGTGCTCAGCAGCAGCTCGAGTGTGACGCTTTCGGCGGCTGAGGCTCAATGGATTTGGGCTGCCAACACCACCATCGACACTCCCATCGCGGTCGGCGAAACGTGCTTGTTTCGCAAACCCCTGAACTTAAAAGTTCCCGGCAAGGGACAAATTGAGATCGCGGCGGATGACGAATACGAGTTGTACGTCAACGGCCGCAAAATCGGCAGCGGCCAATCCGCACGCCAAATCGATGAATACGACATCAGCGATCACTTAGAAGTCGGCCGAAACATCATCGCGATTCGCGTCGTGAACACCCATGGCGACAAAGCCGCCTTGGCTGCTCGCGTGTCGGTTTTGCCCGACGGCACCGACAAATGGTACACCTTCAGCAGCGATGCATCGTGGCGAACCAGCAGCGATGAGGTGGCCACTTGGGAAACCGTGCTGCACAATGACCGATTGTGGGGCAACGCATCCTCGTTCGGCGAACTTGGCGATACGGTGCCTTGGGATCAAGACGAAGACGTGCAGGTCGCTGAACAAACCGACCAACGCGAACGATTCCAGATTCAACGTGGCTTCGGCGTCCAACGCGTCCTGGATGACGAACAAGTGGGCTCGGTGATCGCGATGACCTTCAACGAGTTTGGTCATATTATCGTCTCACAAGAAAACGGACCTCTGCTGCTTGTCTTTGATCGTGATGAAGACGGCGTTCCCGAATTTGTGCGGACTTACTGTGACAAAGTCAAATCGTGCCAGGGCATCTTGGCACTCAATGGCGAAGTCTTTGTGACGGGGGATGGTCCCGATGGACACGCGCTGTATCGATTGACCGACGTGGACCGCAATGGTTCGCTGGAAAAGGTCCGTGCGATTGTCAAATTCAAAGGTCCTGCCGGAGAACACGGTGCCCATGGATTGCAACTTGGACCCGACGGAATGATCTACGTGACGTTGGGTAGCCACACGCATGCGATCGGCAAAACCGGGCCAGGGGAAACGTACAACGATGCTTACGAAGGCGATATCCTGCCTCGATACGAAGATCCCAGTGGTCATGCCATTGGCGTCAAGGCACCCGGAGGAACGATTATTCGTACCAACATCGATGGTTCGATCGTCGAACGTGTCGCTGGCGGAACCCGCAATGTTTACGATTTAGCCTTTCATTCCTCGGGCCACATGTTCGTGCACGATTCGGACATGGAAGCCGACATCGGGACCGCTTGGTACCGTCCGACGGCGCTGTTTGATGTGACCGAAGGGGCTGAATTCGGCTGGCGTACCGGATGGGCTAAATGGCCTGAACACTTCGTCGACCGCCTGCCCAATCTGCTCGATACCGGACGGGGCAGCCCGACCGGAGCGATCAGCTATGAACATTACATGTATCCCGTCCGTTATCAGAACACCTTGTTTCTAGCGGATTGGTCCGAAGGCCGCATTTTGAATGTGCGATTGAAAAAACGCGGTTCGGGCTACATCGCCGATAGCGAAGTCTTTCTCAAAGGCCAACCGCTGAACGTGACCGACTTGGATGTCGGGCCCGATGGCGGACTGTATTTCAGCACCGGCGGTCGTGGCACCTCCGGCGGCGTTTACCGAGTCGTCTACAAAGGCGAAATTCCCGAACGCATGAAGAATCTCGGCAGCGGGATTGCCGCAGCCGTGCGACAACCTCAAATCGGTTCCGCATGGGCGCGTCAAGAAATCGCTTCGATCAAACGCGAACTCGGCAGCGAATGGGGACAATTGGTTGCCGGAGTCGCTTATAGCGATGACAACCCACCGCACTACCGAGTGCGAGCACTCGATTTGATGGAATTGTTTGGCCCGGTTCCTAACGAAGAATTGATCATGGAACTGAGCCGTTCGCCCAACGAAGCAGTACGTGCTCGTGCAGCCGCAGTGATGGGAATGCACCCGAGTGCGAAAACCGGTCCACGGCTTAGCGAGATGCTTAGCGACCCCGATCCAAGTGTTCAGCGAGCAGTCTGCGAGGCAATGCTGCGTAGCGATAAGATGCCTGAAACCGTCGATCCTATCTTTGAATTGCTGGCCTCGGATGATCGCACTTTGGCGTTCACTGCACGTCGCGTACTTGAGCAGATGCATTTGGGGCTGTGGCGTGACGAAGTCCTAAAGAACGACGACACGCGAATTTCCGTCCTAGGCATGTTGGCGTTGATCAATGCCGACCCGACCGAAGCCAACGCGATCGAAGTCTTGGCTCGGATTAGCGAAATGATGACCGGCTTTTTGAGTGATGCCGATTTTGCCGATGCGTTGCGTGTCGCCGAAGTGGCGCTGCATCGCGGGAAAGTTTCGCCGGCGAAGGTCACCGCATTCCGTGACCAGATTGCCGAAGAATTCCCGGCAGGGGACAACCGCATGAATCACTCGCTGATTCGGTTGGCCAGCTATCTGGGAGCCGAGCAGGTCGCCGATCGCGCTTTGGCGTTTATCGAATCCGATGCACCGACTGAAGACCGGTCGTTGGTGGCAATGTGTCTGCAATTTTTGGCAAAGGATTGGGATGCCGAACAACGCTTCCGAATTTTGAAGTACTACGAGAACGCTGCGGGCCAAGCGACCGCCGGATCGTTGTCGATGTATTTGGCGAACGTTACCAAAGACTTTGCTCAATCGCTGTCGGATGAAGACGTCGCTGCGATTTTGGAACAAGGCAGCGTTTGGCGTAACGCCGCGCTCGCTGCGATCTACAAATTGCCTCGTCCTATCGACAAAGAAACCGCGACGACGTTGATCGAGCTCGATCGCAAACTCGTCGAAGAACCTCAGCACGGTGACGTCGAACGACGATTGCGAACCGGCATCACCGCGATGTTGGCGACATGCAAAGATCAAAGTGCGGCCGACTATCTGCGGTCGGTTTGGCGTAGCGAGCCCGATCGACGTAGCGTCGTGGCCATGGCACTTGCCCAAGATCCGGATGGCGAAAACTGGGATTACTTGGTTCGCAGCCTCAATATCCTGGACGATCAAACCTCGGGCGAAATCTTGTCGGCACTCAAATCGGTTGCCATTGCCACCGATGATCCGATGGCACTTCGTCAGCTGATCTTGTTGGGCGTTCGCGCCCAAGAAAATGGACAAGCGTTCGAAGGCGTCGAACAATTGCTTGAACATTGGACCGGAATGCAGCGACCCGAAGGAGCGAAGATGTCGATGGCACCTTGGCAAAAATGGTTCGCTAAAACCTATCCCGACCGACCCGAGGCCGTTTTGCCCAACGCCGATGATTCACGATGGGATCTTGATCAACTGTTGACTTACCTGGAAAGCGACACCGGCAGCTTTGGCGATTCGTCGCATGGTCGCGATGTGTTCGTCAAGAGCCGATGTGATCAATGTCATCGTCAAGGTAGCACCGGCAAAGCGATCGGTCCCGATTTGACCTCGGTTGCTCGGCGGTTCACCAAACGAGAAATCTTGGAATCAATCCTGTATCCGGCTCACATCGTCAGCGACCAATACGCCAGCAAGAAGGTACTGACATTGGACGGCAAGGTGCTCGTCGGTTTGGTGACCACGCAAAGTGATGGCACGCTGTTGGTACGCGACAGCAACAATCGCATCTCCAGTGTGGAAGAATCGCAAGTCGATCAGATTCTGCCGAGCACCAGCAGTATCATGCCGAGCGGATTACTGGACGATTTGAGTCTGAAAGAGATTGGCGATTTGATGAGCTACATGGGAGTGATTCCCGAGCTCGAGATCGCCAGCAAAGAAGACAATCTTCGCTAGCAGGTTTCATCGACACGTATCGAGGTAGCGAAACTCGCCAAGAGTTTCGGCCCAATTACTCAATCGCCGAAAGCTAACTTTCGGCGATTTTGTCGTTTGTTCCGATAAATCCCAACCCGACGCGTCAGCGAGGGACCGAATCATGATCGGGATTCCATCGCTTACGCGTTTCGATGTACTTCGGGCCAAAGGCCCGGCCATTTTCTAGCCGCCCTCATTATGTCCCAGCAAACGGCCGGGCCGTTGGCCCTTCCATTCATTGGTTTTCTTGGTCCCAGCCCGTTGGGCTGGGCTAGGTAAACGTCCGGGGCTTTGCCCCTAAATACAAACGCGCAGCTTCAAAAGGCGTGTCCGATCTTTAATTCTGCTGTAACCCACGGACGCGTCGCCGATAGTCATCCGCCTTGGCAAAATCAATGACGTTGTCGGGGATCGGAGCGAACGCGGGTAGGTTCATCGACAAACAGTGCAGTTCGCCCTGCAATTCTTTCAAACTGCTCATGTCGACCGTCGTGACGGTGTGGTTGGGCAGCAATCGGGCGTAGGTGGCTCGCGCGGCCGCGACCATCTCTGCCGGATCACTGTCAAACGTCGGAATCAGCACCAAGTTGTTGGCGAGAATCACGTTCGTGTACGCACTCCACGACGTTCCGTTTCGCGGCGGGATGTCGACGCGAATCACTTGCATCGGTTTTCCATCGACTTGCACACGCTGTAGTCGGGCGGCGTTGCGTTCCAGGATCGCCGCGTTGATCGGATCCAATCGCGGGTCGACTCGAGCGACCACGACTTGATCCGCTGCTAGGAAGGTGGCGAACATGTCGACATGTCCCGTCGCTTCGTGTTGCAGAGGTTCCAGCACGACCAACTCGGTGAGGTTACAGTGCTTGGTGAATTCGTCGATCACCATTTTGCGGCGTTCCACTTCGGGATCGAGTCCGGGCCATGGTTTGGGAAAACCGATCCGATTGTCTTCGAAGATGCGATGCGTCGTTAATGCGATGCGGCGGCCATTGCTGAGCAGATTGCCACCTTGGATCGTCCAAGGTACCGAAATCAATCTTGATCCGGTGCGTTCGGCCCATACGACCGGCAATGCATCATCCTTGGGACGAGAGCCCTCGTAATAGAAATCGATCGCTTCGGTACCCTGTTCACCTTCGGCCAACAAAGGACCAAAGTCACGCATCCAAATCGTGTCCAGGTCGATTTCGCAAAAGTAAACGTGATCGGTCGGAACACGTCCGCCTTGGATCCAATCGACCGCATCGACGAGTTGTTCTGGATTGTTGCATAGGACCAACACGTTGGTGTGCCCCGCTGTCTTCTCGACGATCTGTTGTAGCGTCGCAGCATGATGCGATTGCCAATCGCTAACGCTTAGCACCAGAGCACGCTGAGATTCGAACTCGGCGGCGAGTCGTGGAAAGGGACGATTCTGGTTGGCCTTGCCTGCCTCTACCGCCATTTGGGCAAGCAAGGTGGGAGAGAAACGCTGAGCCAAAACCGGATCGTTTGCCACCGTAAACCCTGTGGCTATCACGACCGCAGCCGCAAACCGCAACAATGACTTGACCATCAATCTCAGTGCTCGTCTAAGTAGTGCTCGTCTAAGTACCTGTCTCATTGCCACCGCGGCCCTTGCCCTGATCGAGCCGTTGCCGCTTTTTCGACTCGGACCGTCGCGAAGGATGCCGATCCGAGCTGCCGGTTCGCTCTGCAGTCTCCAGGTTTCGCAGACACCTCGGTGCCCAATGGGGGTAGGCTTGGCAGCGGTCCGATTTCGAATTGTAATTGCCAACCACAACACGGCTATCGGGCGATCATAAAGAAATGCAGAAATGAACCCGCCCGGGCTCCAATCCGCTACTGTAATGCTTCGGATGGTAAGAAAACGGAAATCGAAACAGCGTAAAAAACGAAACGGGCACTCCTGTTGGTGCTGCGATCACTTCCTGCCTAACGAACGGTTTGGGGGGAAAGGACATCGGCTGCATCTTTGCAAAAGCTGTCAGCGGTTACCGCAAGAAGAACGCGACTTTCGCAGCGAACGGAGTAACCTTTACCGCTGTGTCACCTGGGACGGCATTATTCCTAAAAAGCGTCGTAAACAGTTCAATCGGTTTCTGCAGCACGCCAACCCCAAGATCCGTAAGATCGCTCAACAGCTGCAGCGAGAAGATCAGCTCGAACGAGCTCGGTTGAACCGGGACGAACGCGAGTTCGACGAGTTTAGCGGGGATGTTAATTTGGATTTCGATATCGCTGTGTACGATTGGCGATGGCTCGATGATGATGAACTCGCTTCCTACAGATAAATAGTTGCAATCGGAGCGCGGCAGCGATAGATTCACCGCAGGGGGGGAGTCGCAGCGGTCGAGGACCGCAGCGACGCCGCTTGCCTTTTTGATCTATCGACTGGATTTCCACAGGGAGCAAGCACGTGAACAATGAATACACGGCGCGATCGTTACGCTGGTTCGAAGAGGTTTGGAATCAACGGCGGGCCGAAACCATCGATGAATTCTTGACCGAAGATAGCATCGCGGAAACCGAAGATGGCGTGCTCCGCGGCCCCGATGAGTTCAAGAAACAAGTGCATGCACCGATGCTTGACGCGTTTCCCGATTTGCATGTGGACGTGGAAGGCACGGTCACTGAAGACGACAGTGTGGTGATCCGCTGGAAAGCCACCGGGACTCACCAAGGCGATGGATTGGGCATCAAGGCAACCGGACGCCCGATTGTGATTCGCGGAATCACTTGGCACCGGTTCAAGGATGACAAACTGGTCGGCGGCGGAGATTACTGGAGTCAAGAGAGTCTAAAGAGGCAGCTGCAAGACACTCCGCAGTAATTTTCGGTTGCACCGGAATTGGGTTTGGCGACGATCCACGTAATCCAATTGCCAAGGAATCAGAATGCCGAAATTGGCTGATGTGCGACGCGATCCCAGGCCTTGTCCGCTCGCTGCGTACACTCGTCACCGCCGTGGATCACGGTATACTGGAATCTTGCACTGCTTCCTATTCACACATTCCAACCCCAAGGAAATCCCATGAGTCGATTTGCTGTAACACTATGTATCGCTTTGTTCTCATTTTGCATGCTGCCAGGGTGCGGTGATTCGGGGCCTTCCAATGTCGCCGAAGATGCAGACGCCGCAGCGATCGCTGAATACGAAGCCGCCGTCGCCGCCGAAAGTGCTTCGATGAACGAGAGCCAAAAATAAGGCAAAGAGCCAATCAGGCCAGAGAGTAAAGACGCCCAGAGAGTACGATTTTTAAAAAGAAAACCCCAGACAAATTCATGCCTGGGGTTTTTTGTTGCGCCATCAAATGTCGTGCAGTACTCGATTCAAGTTTAGAATTCCGAGTTGATGGTCTCTTTCGATGCGCGTGTTCCCAATGAACCCCACAAACCGTAGGGACTCTTTGCCCCAGGAGCGTTGTTGTTGGCAGCGTTACCGCTGATGTAGACCACGGGGTTTCGCTGATTGCCAGCTTCGATCGAATCGGTGATGAATTTGACCGCTCCATCACCCATCAACACATGAATACCGCCTTGGTGACGACTCGATCCGGTCGTAATCGATGGCCCGTTGGAATCGTGTGGGATACAAATCGGACTGTTCGGTGGCAAGATGGTGAAAGCCATCGAATGCATGTTTTGAGCATCAGCCCAGCGATAGCCGCGTCCTTTGGTGACCGGTTCGGTGTTGCCCGAGATCCAGAACTGCGGACGTTGGGGATCGAGCATGCTCGATTCAAGACACGTGCTGGGGTTGTCGCGAATGTCGTTTTGCCCCGGTTGACCATTGGGGTGACGTTTGCCAATCGTGCGGGCATCGTTGTCGCCCAAGTCGGTGGCAATCTCCATCATCGCGATGGTGTTGGAGAGTCCATCGAGGACGTCACGAAATTTCATCGATTTGTGACGAACAAACATGCCGCGATTCGCTGCACGTGATTCCTCCGCGTATCCACTGTTGGTCGGTCCGCTGTCAGGATCAAAATCGCCGTGCTGAGCACGCCAATGAGAATCGCCCATGCACGAGGCATAATTGGTTCTTCCCAGTGCCGGTAATCCGGTCCCCGGATCGCTTGGGCAGCGAAGCGTAGGGAGCTCGGTCGCCCATGCAGTGTACTGGATATTGTCCGGGGTCGGACCCATCGCAGGCCAAGGAGGCGACTGAACCGCGCCGTCGGTTCGCTCGGTACTCGGGTTGGTGATCTTTTCCCACAGCGCTTGCTGCTCAACAAATGGGGTCATCCCCACCAGCGAACTCAGCCGCCAATGGTTGTTGGTGCTATACGAAGTCCACCAGTTTTGCCCCGTGTCGCTACCGTCGTCAGTACCGGTTCCATGAACAGGCATCTGACCGTACGCACTGTGATAGTTGTGAAGCCCCAAGCCAAGCTGCTTGACATTGTTGCTGCAACTCATTCGGCGGGCCGCCTCGCGCGCCGCCTGCACCGCCGGTAGAAGCAATCCTACCAGCACGCCGATGATGGCGATCACCACCAGCAGTTCCACCAATGTGAAACCTTTTGAAAGTTCGTGACGCTTCATTGATAAACTCCAATGAAAAAGAAAAGGGAATCCCGCCACGGAGATGGCTGAGCATCCGCCGCTGCGGTGGTGACGAAACTATCGTCGGGAATAGGACCAGCCACTAATTGTATCTTAGTGGCGGATGCTTGGGCCATAGCTCTAGAGAAGGGGTCAGGCAGCGATTAGCGGTTTGCGAAACGGTCTGCGTCTTTAGTTTCGTTAATTAGAAAACGTGAGGGATGGGAGGCCGCAGAAGTGTGCGTAGGGGGGCAGGCACGGGATTGGTGTGCAAAAAGGTGCAGTCAAGGATTGCGGCTCGAGGAAGGTTGCGGCGTTTGGGGGTTCGCCAAAGAGAAAGCCTCGCATTGTCGAGGCGTTGAGTAAGAGCTCGTTGACAATGCGGGTTGCCGCATGAAGGCATTGCCAAACCCGTTTGCCTGTGACCTCGTTATGGTCAGTTTCGAAATGGGGTTAGGTTTTCCGGCGGTATCCGCGACGTTCAAGCCACCAGCTCATTGCTGAGATCGCGACGCACGAATTTTTCTATCGCTGCCATCGCAGCTGAATGGGCGGCGATGAATGAAAGCCTTCAGGATGGAAAGTGTCCAAGCGGCAGAACGTGCTGACCTTGCACGTGCGGACCTTGCAAACAGAAAAACCCCGGGCTGAAGAGAGCCCGGGGTTTTTCGTCGATTCAGTGAGCGTCGAAGTGAGTTCGTCGCAGGCTTAGAATTCCGCGTTGATGGTCTCTTTCGATGCACGCGTTCCAAGCGCTCCCCACAATCCATAGGGACTCTGCGAACCAGCGACGTTTTTGTTAACAACGGTACCGCCATTGTGCACCACGGGGTTCCGTTGGTTACCCGCTTCGATCGAATCGGTCACAAACTTGACGGCTCCATCGCCCATTAGCACGTGGATCCCCCCTTGGTGACGACTCGACCCCGTCGTCAGCGCGGGGCCGTTGGAATCGTGCGGAATACAGACCGGGCTGTTGGGCGGCAAGATCGTGTAGGACATCGTGTGGATGTTCTGGGAATCAGCCCAGCGATAGCCACGGCCTTGCGTGACCCCTTCGGTGTTCCCTGAAATCCAAAACCGAGGACGCGCCGGATCGATCATATTCGATTCGAGACAAGTGCTGGGGTTGTCGCGGATGTCGGTTTGCCCAGGCGTTTGTCCGTTGGGGTGGCGTT
This sequence comes from Novipirellula sp., assembly GCF_041583735.1. NCBI lineage: Bacteria > Pseudomonadati > Planctomycetota > Planctomycetia > Pirellulales > Pirellulaceae > Novipirellula > Novipirellula sp. The sequence goes on along the minus strand of NZ_JBFHFD010000202.1, from coordinate 885 downwards.
TCCCAATCGTGCGGGCATCATTGTCACCTAGATCGGTGGCGATTTCCATCATCGCGATGGTGTTGGAAAGTCCATCGAGGACGTCACGAAACTTCATCGCTTTGTGACGAACAAACATGCCGCGATTGGCCGCACGTGATTCTTGCGCCCATCCACTGTCGGTGGGACCAAAGTCGGGATCAAAATCGCCGTGCTGGGCACGCCAGTGGGAATCTCCCATGCACGAGGCATAGTTCGTCCGTCCCAGCGCAGGAAGGCCTGTGCCAGGATCGCTTGGGCAGCGAAGTGTGGGAAGCTCGGTGGCCCAAGGGGTGTACTGAATTTCTTGCGGAGTGGGGCCCATCGCGGGCCAAGGGTTTGTCGTGGTTCCAATCGCGGCGCCATTGTTCTTGTCGGTGCGTTCGGAACTTGGGTTGGTGATCTTCTCCCACAATGCCTGTTGCTCGACAAACGGGGTCATCCCCACCAACGCACTCAGACGCCAGTGGTTATGCGTGCTGTAGCTCGTCCACCAGTTTTGGTTGTTGTCGTTGCCGTCATCGGTGCCGACACCATGAATCGGCATCTGGTTGTAGGCACTGTGATAGTTGTGCAGCCCCAATCCCAATTGCTTGACGTTGTTGCTGCAACTCATTCGCCGTGCCGCTTCGCGAGCCGCTTGCACGGCGGGCAACAGTAGGCCAACCAGTACGCCGATGATGGCAATAACCACCAATAATTCCACCAGGGTAAAACCCTGGGAAAGTCGATCACGCTTCATTAACAATCTCCATGAAAACGATTGAAAACTTCGGTTTTCGGGCGAATTGGTGCAACGACATCCGTTGCCCTATTTTGACGATGCGCCCGCTCACCAGTTATGTAGTCAATAGAGTGTAACATAGC
>NZ_JBFHFD010000201.1:0-13363 GCF_041583735.1 Novipirellula sp. | reverse complement strand
GAGCGGTCGCTCGAATTGAGTTCCATGTAAACCGCTTCGCCGCGGATGTACCAGTACGGTTTGCAAGCGACGCCGCAGCTGCCGTATTCGCCGTTAAGGTTCATCGCAGAGTAGTCACCGTAGCCGCCAGCAAAGCCACCACCGTAGCTTGATCCGCAAGCTCCACCACAGCTTGTGCCACACGAATGGCAGCTGGTTTGGATCACCGAGCCCTCGGCCGCCGTTTCGGGCAGATGCCCGACGGTCGCGACTTGATTGGATCCCGCACCGCTTTGATACCCCGAAGCGTTCACGACTCGGAACGCTTGGTCGCCGTGGATGAATGATTTCGGAGCCGCCCCGGATGGGGATGCCGCAGAGCGATCAAACACGCTTCGCAAACCTGGGTCTGCGTAGACGTCCGATGCGGTCAACGTGCCGGCGAGCAGTCCACAAACCGCTAAATTGCGGGCGGCTGTGCTACTGAAGTGTTTTAGTATCGAATGGATCTTCATGATCGAACCTCGTAGACTCTTAGTGCCTTGGAGTGCACCGCTGGGTATTGACCGGTTTGAATGACGGGAAAGTAATGGGCAGTGCAAACTAGCGAACCTTCAGTTCGTCATGCACAGGAATTAAACAAGTCTTGCGAACCAGACGAAGGATCTTCGTTGCGGTTTCCTCGCTTGTACACGATCCGCTAATGACCAAGTGGTCACCCTCGGTGATGACTCGCACGCGGCTGTCGGGAAACGATTGTTGAATCGTTCGCGTGAGCAGCTCTGCTTTGTCGCCGATCGTGTCGCCGGTCGCTTCCACTGCGTCTTGTACATGCACATCAAAATGTTGGACTCTTGACGGAGCGTCGGGGGTTCCATCTGCCCACACGACCAGACGGGTAACGCCTCGTCCCGCTCCGATTAACTTCAATTCGTTGCTGCCCGAGGCAATCGCACGACACACGTTTTGGTCTTCGATGCTGACGCGCCGCAGTTCGCCACCAATGGTCAGCGAACGGACCTGAGCTTGGGTCATGTACAGCGGAATCGGGCTGCCGGCCGGCTGCGAGACCTTCCCGGTAAACTCGTTCTCGGGTGCATCGCCATGAGATCCGTTGAGCGTCGGTGGGCTCACCGGCTGCACCGTGCCAAGGGATGCTTGCTCGGTAATTCGCTCGAATCCCAGTGGCGGAGATTCCACTGCAACCGGTGGACGATATCGTTTCGCTGGTTTGCGAGCTTGTCCGGCTCGTTGGTTGATCTCGGGGGCCACGTTGATCGAGGGGCTGCGTCGCTGCAGCGTGTCACGGTCCGACAGCTCCATCAACTCCGCTGGCGACGTGGCAACATCGCTTAACGGTTGTAGGGTGACCGCCGGGAACTGCGGCTCGGCAGGATCCTCGATCGAGACAGGAGCAGGAAGTTCCGATGCGATTTCGTCGGTATTGTCGTCGATGTTGGACTCGACGTGATTTGCTGCAGGATTCGGCAAAGCCACGCTTTCGGGATGCTTCGTTACCGCCTCCATTGGTGCTGGTTCGATTGCGATCGGCTCGGTAGTGATCGGCTCGGTAGCCAACACCTCCGGTGCGATCGCTTCGGAAACCATCCCATCATGATTCATCTCGATGCTGGGGGCTGCGGTCGCATTGTCGGTTGTCGACAATCCTTCGCTGTCATCCGAGAACGAGAAGAAAACGGGCTCCGAATCGGAAACGAGTTCGACGTCGCCGCTATCGGGTTTTGCGGTGGGTTCGCCCTGGGGAACCGCCGCAAACTCGATGGGGTGCAATGGCGAATCGTCTTGTGCAAGCGATGTGTTTTGCTGGAATGCGTTCTCCGTGTCGATCACGGGCGGCGTCACCATTGAAATCACCATCGACGGCGCGGTGGCTGCAACATCGGCGGACAATGCCGTGGGGCGATTTGTCGAAGTGACGGGTGCCGAAGTCATTGACGGCTCCACCGGGGTGGCGACGACCGCATCAACAAGGTCACCGTTTACGTGATGCGACGAACCGATCAGCGGGTTGGTCCGGACCGCAGCGGCAGGCGGCTTTTCGATCGTCATTGCCGCGCCCGAGGGACGCACAATTTTAGGGCTTCCAATCGGTTGCAGTCCAATCGCAGCGCCGATCGGTTTGAGCCGAATGGCGGGTTGGTCATCGCCGGATGCCAATTGGATCGGCGAATCCGACTTGCTCACCTCTTCGTTGTCAAAGAAGGGATTGGCTCGGACTCCGGGCTGAGCGGCTGTGTTTTGTTGACCCGCTTGTGAGTAATGCCCCGTTTGCTGGATCGTTTGCAGCGGCAACGGTGGCATCATTTGGAAGCGAGTTGCCCCAGGTGCCAGCATCGCCGGTTCGCTGGCGAATACCATTGATGGAGCAATCAATGACGAGCTTGCTGCGATGACGAGCAAGCTGAGAGCGGCCCGTGCTCGGGTCCGTCGTCGATTCTTCGAGATTGTTCTACTGTCACGCATGCCGCATCCTTGCGTCCGAACGAGTTGATGCACCCCCCTCGGCACACCATGAAAGAAACCTGCAAAATTACACGAGTCTTCCGGTTGCTCTAGTTATCGGATGCGATCTGCAAGGACATTAACGATTCTGACGGCTCGGCCGGTCGTTTGCGTCGTACAAGTCATTCGGATCATGCACAAAATGCCTGATATCAGGCTTGTTTTCACATCAGCAAGGGGGGATGACGGGTCAAATTTTGCTGGATTTATCGCATCGAACCACCTTTTGGGAGGCTACGTCAGCTTCGAGGGCGGTTGCGTCTCGCTTCAAAGAGCACCACGGCTGCCGAAACTGAAACATTTAGACTATCCACTTTGCCAAACATTGGAATTCGCACCCCGGTGATGGTGTTTCCGTCGCCATCACGCTGCCATCGTGAGCCAAGTCCATTGGCTTCGCTGCCGACAATGATCGCAATCGAGCCCGAAAAATCGGTCGCCCATAGTTCATCCGACGATTCGACGCGGGCGGCAATCAGGCGGACTTTCTGGTCGTACAAAAAGCGTGCGACGTCGGATTCGCTGCCCACCGCCGTCGGGATTTGAAAGACGGTCCCGAGGCTGCTGCGGATCGCATTGGGATTGTAGATATCGCTTCCTCCCCCACATAAAATCACGGCATCCACGCCAGCGGCGTCGGCACAGCGGAAAACGGCACCGATATTTCCCGGCTTTTCTAAGCTGTCCAGCACCAAGACCAAAGCGTTCGGTGGTAGCGAGAGTTTGTCGAGCGAATGGTCCGGCTGCACAAATTCGCTGACCACCCCGCGAGGCGACTCGCCATAAGCGATTCGCGACATGATGGCATCCGAAACAACTCGAATCGTTTGTGAAGTCTTGGCTTTTTCAATGACGATACGAACTCTCGGGTCGTGGCCTGCGGTTTCCTGCTTCGCCGCTGCGTGATTCGGATCCGCTGGACTCGATTCGGGCAGATACAGCCCGACTAGATCCAAACCGGCATCGATCGCTTGCAGCGTTTCCCGCCATCCATCGACAAGCAGACGCTTCTCGCGTCGTCGTGTACGATTATCCCTTAGTCGGATCAGGCGTCGTACGGTGGGGTTTGCGGGGCTGCGAAGAATCAGGGGCTCCGAATCGCTCATGCCAAACTCTTGATAGACGTTGATGATAGGCTCGCGTCGGCATCAACACGGCCTTTTAACATTGTGACTCTGGAAAACGGAAAATCGACGAGATGAGCAAGATGCCAATCTGTGACGTAGTCAGCTCGAAACGCGACCAAAAGGAATTTCTCGATTTGGAGCGGGAACTCTATCGGGACAACCCCTACTGGGTGCCACCGCTATGGGCCGAACGTCGAAAAATCGTTGGTTTTAAACACCATCCGTTTTATGACGACGCCGATCGCCAAGCATTTCTGGTCCGCCGCGATGGACGTGCGGTCGGTCGCATTCTCGCCGTCGTCAATCATGCTCACAATCGTTGCCACAACGAAAAACGTGGCTTTGTCGGATTCTTTGAATGCGAAGACGACAGCGAAGCAAGCAAATTGCTGTTCCAGCATGCCTTTGATTGGCTGCGACAACAAGGGATGACCGATGTCCGCGGCCCGGTTCATCCGAGTCTGAATTACGAGGTCGGGTTGTTGGTGGACGGGTTTGATTCGTCGCCCACGTTTATGATCCCCTATCACCACCCCTACTACGAACGCTTGTTCCTCGAATCAGGCTTTGAAAAGGTTCAGGATCTGTTCAGCTACGACGCGCACATGGATATCCTCGAAGACTTGGATCCCAAATTGGCGTTCGTAATCGAAGAGGCGACACGTCGATTTAAAGTGAATTGCCGGCCGATTGATCGCAAACGATTTAAAGAAGACGTTCGCTCGTTCTTGGAAATTTACAATCAATCGCTGCAGCGAACGTGGGGCTATGTCCCGATGAGCGAGGCGGAAATCAAAGTGCAGAGCGATGGATTAAAGCATTTGATCGTGCCTGAATTGACCAGCATCGCCGAGATCGATGGGCGGCCTGTCGGCGCTGGCTTTGGTTTGCTCGATTACAACCAAATCATCCGCCAAATCGATGGAAAGCTGTTCCCGTTCGGCTGGCTGAAACTGCTAACGGGCAAACGCAAGATCGATCGGCTTCGATTGATCAGCACGAATGTGTTGCCGGAGTACCAAAAATGGGGGCTTGGATTGGTCACGCTCTCGCGAATCCTGCCCGATGCGATCGCGTTTGGCATCCAGATTGGCGAGTTTTCTTGGGTTTTGGAGAGTAATTCGCTCTCGCGAGGCACGATCGAGCGTGGCGGGGCAACCCGCACCAAAACGCATCGATTGTACGATCGTTCCTTGGCGTGATACCCCCCGCTGGGCATTGCCGGTGGGGGCGACCTCGCGTCATGCTCGCGTCATCGCCGGCTTGTTCGCTACAAACCGACCCTCCTCCGGCACGCCCCCTGCGAAGTTGCACCAGTTAGACTACAACCCTGGTCAGCTTGTGTCTGGGTAATCATACTTTGACGCTTGTCGCTCGTTTACTCGTCCAAATCGCCACTGCTACCCTTATCGCCATAAACTCGAACATGCCGGAAAACCGAATTGTCATTACCGGAGCGGGCGTGGCGTCTGCGATCGGACTGGGACATCAAGACTTCTTCGCTGCGTTTCTTCGCGGGGATTCCGGCGTGCGATCGCTCGCCGATCGTGATGATGACGGCCCCACTCCGCCGGAGGGACACGAAAACGACGGGCTTTGGATCGGCGCCCCGATCGTCGGGTTTGACGGAAAACAGTTCGTCAAGCCTCGCAAGGCATTGAAGGTGATGTCTCGCGAGATTCAACTCGCCTACGTCGCTTCGATGATGGCGATTGAGGATGCCGGACTCGATTCGGTCTTTCCTGCCGTCGAATCGGACGCGGATTCCACCGCATCGGAGGCTGATTCGGTTTCGTTTGCCCCCAAAGACATCGGCACCGTTTTTGGCAGCGAGATGTTGTACGGCCCCCCCACCGAACTGGCCGAGGCGTTCCAGAAATGTCTCGACGAAGACGGATCGATGGATGAGTCCCGGTTTGGCGAAGCGGCGATGCGAAGCGTGATGCCGCTGTGGATGCTGAAATACTTGCCCAACATGCCCGCCTGTCACGTCGGCATCGCGATCAATGCCCATGGCCCCAACAACACGCTTGTGCTCGGTGACACCTCGGGACCCGCCGCATTGGACGAGGCGATCTCGTGCCTGACGCGCGGAATCGCAACCTGCATGATCAGCGGTGCCGCTGGCACGCGGATCAATGCCACGCGGCTGAATTACCGCAATGACCTGCCCATCGCCGAGACCACTACGAATATCGCCAAAGCATCACGTCCCTTCGATCCCACTGCAAAAGGGGTTGTCGGAGGCGAAGGAGCGGCCGTGTTTGTGCTGGAATGTCTCGATGCGGCACTACAGCGAGGTGCGAAGCCGATTGCGGAAGTGGTTGCGATGACCTCGCGGTTTGTCGCGTCCGAAGGGATGCAGCTTGTCAAGCGAACCTGTGACATCACCACGCCTGGCATCCGGGGATCCGCCGCAGCGATCAAGTTGGCCGTCAGCGATGCCATGCGCAAAGCAAACCTGAAGGCGGACGACATCGGGATGGTGGTTTCGCACGCGATGGGCGATCCGGTGATCGATATCCAAGAACGCCAAGCTCTGCAGTCGTGTCTACCCAACGTGCCTGTGGTGACGCCGATCGCGACGCTCGGGCACACCGGTGCGGCCAGTGGATCGATCGAGATCTTGGTCGGCGTGCTGGCGCTGAAGCACAAGCAAATTCCACCGTCGCTGAAATTTGACGGTTCGCAAACCACAGAGCCAGTCGTTTGCGAAGCTCAGCCGCTACAGAAATCTCATCTGCTGTGTCTCAGTCACACATCCGAAGGCGCCGCAATCGCGACCGTCTTGGCAGAGGTGTGATTCCAATAAAAAAGCGGCTTGGAACCGAGGTTCAAAGCCGCCTTGGGTCATTCAATTCTAGGCAAACGCGTTACGCGAATGGGCTGTGTTTACCGGGAACGGGCACAGGGTATTCGCCGTTGGGACCAGGCATCACGGGAGGATCGCTTTCCAGCGTGTACTCGTCGATTCCGGGGCTCAGATTCGCACCCTTCTTCATCAGATCGTCCCACTTGATGACTTTGCCCGAGTAACAGGCTTCGCGACCGAGGATCGCGGTGAAGGTCGATTTTGCACCGTATTCCCCTTCGTTGTAGATGTCGCCTCGCATCAGAGCTTCGATCAAATCGTGTTGCTCTTGTTGATGTCCACCAGGGCTTTCGCCGCTGAATTTCCACGGGTTTTCCCCTTCGATCTTGCCCGAGGGGTCAGCCGATCCTTTGGTGCCGTGAGCGAACTCACCGACGTGGTTCCAACCACCCGCCAAGTGACGGCCTTGGCTGAACATCTTGCTTCCGTCGGCAAACGTGTACTCACAGAACGTGTGATCAAAGATCTGTGACTTGGTCGCATCGCCACCTTCACGTTGTTCGCGGCCACCCATGCCGTTGCATTCGACCGGGTACGCATCCTTGACCCAGCAACCGACGTCCAGGTTGTGGATGTGTTGTTCACAGATCTGGTCGCCCGAGAGCCAGTTGAAGTGGTACCAGTTATTGGTTTGGAATGCCATTTCGGTCATGTCCTTGTCACGATTGCGGTACCAGATGCCGCCGCCGTTCCAATAAACACGTTGGGCGATCACATCGCCGATTGCACCGTCGTGAATTCGTTTGATCGTTTCGATGTACCGTGGCTCGTGACGACGTTGCAGTCCGATGCCGACCATGCGGTTCTTCTTCTTGGACTCTTCGACCGCCGCCAAGACGCGTTGAACGCCGGGAGCGTCCGAAGCGACCGGTTTTTCCATGAACACGTGGCGATTCTTTTCGATCGCATACTCGAACTGCTGAGGCTTGAATCCGGGAGGAGTTGCGATCACGACCAAGTCACAATCGGTGTCGATTGCTTTCTTGTAGGCATCAAGCCCCGCGAAAATTTGGTCCTGAGGAACGGCGACTTTGTCTTTGTGCGTCTGAGCCAAACGTTTGACAGCGTATTCCGCCTTGTTTTGGAACGCATCGGCCACGGCAACCAGTTTGACGTTGCCCTTGGTGTTCATAATGTTGGCGGCGGCACCGGACCCACGTCCGCCACATCCGATGACAACAAATTTGATTTCATCGCTTCCCGCAGCGTGAGCCGTGCGAGCGACATTGGTTGCGATCGCTGCGGCACCCGCTGCAGCAACCGTGGATTGTTTGAGGAATTTGCGGCGAGAAGGAGGGTTCTGCATCAGTGAAAATCCTTGTGGAATTAAGCAAGTCAGTTGTGGGAAATCGAATTTTACAGTCGTTTCACAGCCAATTATAGACGCTGTGCACGCGAAAGTCGCGTTGAGCCGAGGCGGCGGGGAAGCGTTTTCCCATATTACGCCATCCCACTCCAATTGTTCAGCTTGCGCAGTGCACCAAGACGAATTCCGCTTAATCTCACCCGAAAAAGCTCATGCTCCGATTCCACACGTCTGCGGGGCTGTGTTAGCTCAATCGAATCTACTTTGGAAACAGTTGGGTGATGTTCGAGTAGCTGTAGCGAGTCACCTTTCCCAAACCTGCGTTTGGGAGAAGTGACAGTACGCTTGCCGCAACGCCCAATTTTATTTCAGCAGTCTCCACCAGTAAGGTGGCTCGCCGAGGAGGGCCAGATCAGTCCGATTGTGAGTACCGTTGGCGTAACACGCCTATCGCGGTTTCGTGATCGAGCGTCCAGTTTTGAAACAAATCGGCAAACTGTGGAGCGTTGTACACGTTTTTGAACACCCGCGGGCCGGCAAACTCCGTCCAGTAATCCGCTCGTCGTTCAAATTCCGGCGAACCATCGCGAGGCAACCCATGTTCCAGTTGATCGAGCGTCAATTGAACGGCCTCGTCGAGGAAGCGGTCGCTGCGTGCTCGCTCGAGACTTAGAAACGTCGTGGGATCATTCAAGACCTTGTTGGCAAAGCGACGTTCGTACCGCCACGTATCGACGGTGACTTTTTTCCATGGATGACGCTGGTAATCGTCCCAAGCTTGCAGGAGTGCCACCGTTCGTGACCTCCGTCGCAGTTCCTCGTCGGGAATCCGCGAAACAATTTCGGAAATCTGTTCGTCGGTTCCTTGGATCGTGTCGACGTAACGCAGCAAGTACTCTTCGCTAAAGTCCGCAACCGAGGATACCTGATAAAGCGTACTCGCGCCGTGAGTTGCTTTTTTGCGAACGACGTCAGCCCACGTCGCCAGCACCTTTAGCGCGTTCCGCTTCATCTCGGCGATCTCGTCGACCGTCCATCCTTGTTGTCGGAGGAGGATCTCTTCGATGCGAAACAAGGCATTGATTTCACCATATTTGACCTCGTCTCCGATCTCCTGCAGATCCTCGAGCTCGGCAAGCAAGCGTTCGTTCAGGTTCCCGAAATCAGGCTCGCGGTAATCGGGGGCAAAGATTGAAACAGAAACGGTTTTGCTGAATTCATCCTGCTCGAACTTCGTCTGCATCTTTGCAATCGCAAGACTTCGCTGAGACATCTCTGCTCGCCAATTCGAATCGATCGAGGGCATGCTGCTGTAACGCAAACCGGCCACAATCACCATCGGAGTGACAAATGCGATCAAGACGAACGCGATCACGGTCCACTGGAACCACACGTCTCGGCGCTGTTCGAGCCAGCGGCTGGAGATCCGCCATGTTGCCAGCAGTAACACGGGGAAGATAAAGATGACCGTGTAAATGTAGTTTGGGTAAAGGCCAAAAAACGGCGCCAGGATGCTGAGGCTAAACGCCGGGTAAAGCGGCGCGGTCAGCAGCCCAAGTGTCGCCCGCGGGGTGACCGTGGCTGCGAGTTGGCCAAAGGCAAATGCCGCGAATAGGATGGCCGCCATGCTCGCTCCGCCGCTCATCCAAACGCCGACGCCAGCCAAGAACAAACAACACACCAGCGGCGGCCCGATCCGAGTGCCCCAAATCATACTGGGGCGAACGCCATGGTCCGCAAAATAGACCGAACGGCCTCGCACCGTGTCGCCATAAAACGCGAGTGCCCCCAACCAAGACGAAATCACCCCTAACGCAACTTGCGCCAAGATTTGTATGTGTGCGTCTTGGCGTTGCGGGCTGATGTACCACGCGAACAACACCACGAAACCGGCAAACGTCAACATTCCCAAGAACCACTTAGTTTGCTCGAGCTGTTGCCATAGCAACGCATACACTCGACTCGGTCGTTTCAACACCTGCTCAATCGGTGGTTGATAAGGGCGAACGATCTCGTGGGAAACTAACAGCGGCGCTCGTTCCACCGAGACGAGCCGTCGACGTCCCAGCAGACGCTGGATGCACCATAGCACAAAGAGATAGCCCAGGGCGAAGATCGCCGACTTCTGAATCGCACTCTTGCTGACATTATTGAGCGAGCCATAGACGTCGAAGTGGCCAAATAAAATCGTCTGCACCACCCCGACCGCAAACCATGAGGCCAACAGAATCACAGGGACCAACAGGATCAAACCGCCCATCGGCGAACGAACGAGATACGCCGTGATGAATCCGCAAATCAGCAGCAATACACTGAAAAACAGCAGTCGCGTAACTCCGATTGGATGCAACACATCGTCCGCCATCGGCGACGAAGCGTCGTCGATCAAAAGCACCGCAATCGCCATCACAAGTGAAGCGACAGCCCAAATCGTAAGCAAGCCGGCGAGCCCGACGAGAAACTTGACATCGACAATCCGCTGCCAGCGAACCGGCAACGTTCGCAGCCACTGAAATGTTCTCGCCTCTTCTTCGTTACCGACCAACATCGCCGGAGTGCCCATCGCCATCAAATTGGGCATCAATATCCACACCAGCAGATAGGGATCAATGTCGAATTGGACGTCGCTAAAAATGAACTGTCCCGCAGTGATGAAAAGTTGGAACAGCAGAATCCCCGCAACGACTGCGATGGCGAGCGGGCGAAGCGTGATCAGATCTTTCCAAAGCAATTGTTTCATCGTCGTACTCTAACTCGAGTGATTTCCACAGGACGGATCAGCGATGCGCGGCGGAGGCTCCGTAAATCTTGATCAGATGGGTGCGTTCATTTTTGCATCACGAATCGTGCGGCGTTCGTGACGGCCACACACTGCGATGAAAATTTCTTCCAGCGATGCTTGGCTTGCCGACAAATTCTTGACACCCGATGCTTCGCCATAACGCGATTGCCAATCGTCGGACAAATCCTTGACGATCCAGCGAACTTGGCGTCCGCTGCGTGATTCGGAAAGCACTTGTCCCTCAGGCAATTCCACGGTTGCGATCGCATCGTCCAGCGTTGCGACGACGATCGAGGTTGACTGTCGCAATACATCCAAAGGTTGAACCAGTTTCAGCTCGCCTTGATGCAGAATTGCAATCCAATCGGCGACCCGCTCGACTTCGCTAATCTGGTGACTGCTTAGCAACACAGTGCGTCCCAGCGCGGCGCGGTCCACCATCGATTCCAAGAATTGACGCCGTACCATCGGATCAAGTCCGCTGGTCGGTTCGTCCAAAATCAATAGCGAGGGATCGTGGGCGATCGCCAATGCCAATGCGACTTTCGCGCGTTGCCCCTTGCTGAGACTCTTTAAACGAACGCCTTCGGGGACGTCGAATTCGGCGATCAATTCTCGGTAACGCTCAAGAAAACCCTCGGGATAAAACGCCGACGTGAACCAACCAATCTCACCCGATGACATCCATTCATAAAGTGCGGGGGCGTCCGAGACGTAGCCGATCGATTTGCGAATCTCGAGCCCCGCGGTGTCACAGGGATACCCCAGTACGCTAGCCGCTCCAAAATCGGGTTTTAGAAAACCAGTCAAAATTCGAATCATCGTCGTTTTGCCTGCCCCGTTTTCGCCCAGCAGTGCGAACACGACTCCCGCAGGCACTTCGAGGTTGACGTTATCAATCGCCATCGTGTTGCCGTAGCGTTTGCTGATATGACGCAGCGAGATTACCGATTGCATTTGTGTGATCCTAGAGAAGACGGTTGGGGAGAGGATTCGCAAGTAGGAACGGCATCAAACCAAATACCTATCAATCGCATGACTCCTCTCCGGCATTCAGGGGCGAACCCAGTTTGGCTTGTTTGGCGAGCTCGGTTTCGAAGAGTTCTCGCAGCTCGGCTGGACTCATTCCGCCAGCAATCGCGTCGGCAAGCGCACGGCGGACTCCCTCGGCAACCAGCGTGTTGCGGGCTTTGGTACAGCGAGCCAGGGCATCGCGGCGGACGACCATCCCGCGGCCGCGGAGCGGCTCGAGCACGCGATCATTTTGCAGTTCCTGATACGCACGGGCGATCGTGTTGGAATTGATCGCCAAATCGGCTGCCAATTGTCGTACGCTCGGCAGCATCTGGCCGCCCGAGAGCACCCCGTCGGCGACCGCCAATTTAACCTGACGAACAATCTGCTCGTAGATCGGGATGTCGCCGCTCGTTTCGATCGAAAAGAACATGGCCGCCTCAAGCTACGTCAAAAACAGGGGACACTGCCAACATCGCACTGCGTGTACTGGTGTCATGGTACACCGTGCTCGCGGCAGAGGCAAGTCGATTGTCCGTTGCGATGACGTTCCTGGGGCGAGAGGCGGTTGGTGGGACTGGGGCGGACCCCTGGCGATGGGGGGGCGACAAGGATCGTTCGCGAGCGTGCGGATCGAAGTGGGATGCGGATCGAAGTGGGATGCGGGGTTTCGCCCAGCCTGCCTGTTTTCGCTTGGAACCACCCGATGTGACGGTGCCATTGGGGGGCAAGGGTGGATGCGGTGCAGAATATAGGGTTAATGCTTGCGAATGGCGTCTCCCGTACCTACCATGCTTAGGTAGAGTCCCCCGGCTTAAAAACAGGCAAATCGTTTTTTGCTCGCTGTTTTTTTACTCGTGGAAATGACTCGACCGTCTCCGCTTGTCATAATGGGGGGTGGGGCTGAGTTTCGTTACGTGAATTCGTTGCAATTGATTTCTCATTCGTTTTGGTATCACGCCAGTGAGTCTTTCCGAGGTTGACCGCCAGTTTCTGCAAAGATGCCTTGAGCGTGCCCCGCGCGCTTGGCAGAACTTTGTCGATCGGTTTTTGGGTTTGGTGGTCCACGTGGCTAACCACACGGCTGAATCGCGTGGAATAGCGTTGGATCAATCGACGCGTGATGATCTGGTCGCCGAAGTTTTTCTGGCGTTGATCGCCAACGATTTTGGTGTGCTGCGTCGTTTCCGCCGTAATTGTTCGTTGGCAACCTATCTGACCGTGGTCGCTCGTCGTGTGATTGCGCGCCGCTTGGCAACGTCGCAAGTCGGTCTGAAAACCGCCAGCCAACTCGACACCGTCAATCTTGACACCGCCGGGGACAACGGGCATCAGTCACGGATCGAGAATCGCGAAGAGGTCCAGCAGTTGATGCTGCGGCTCGATCCGCAAGAAGCCAATGTGGTGCGGATGTACCATCTTGAGGGTAAGAGTTACCAAGAAATCAGCCAGAGTGTTGGCATGGCCGAAAACAGTATTGGCCCCGTTTTGAGCCGGGCTCGATCCAAGATGCGTGGCGAAGCCTCTTAGCCCTCGCGAGCGAATGTTGGGATCGCTCGAATATTGGGATCGCGCGGGTCTTTGGATCACGCGGCAAATACAGCGAAAGTAATGCACGACTTCCGCTGCGACCGCCCCCCCATTTTTTAGCCCCTGCCATTCTGGGACCCTGGCACATTCTGGGGGCCCTGGCACATTCAGATAGCCTGGCAAACTCAGGCCCTGGCAAAGCATCGAGGGCTACCTCGATCGTCACACCG
>NZ_JBFHFD010000200.1:0-13392 GCF_041583735.1 Novipirellula sp. | reverse complement strand
TTTTCAACGAGTTCTTTTGCATAGGGAACCGCGTCTCCGCAAGGTTCGGTCCAGGCTACGTTGGCCTCAAGAAGCCGCTTGCCGGCCGGGTCGAGCAACATCGACCAAGGTGTAAACAATCGGACATGCCGCCATTGCCAGATGTTGGCGGCAATTCGGGAACCCGCCTCCAAAATAATAGGAGTTAATCCTTGTTCGACCAAATTCGCTGCAGCAGCAAGTCCGATCGGACCTGCCCCGATAACGGCGATGGGCAACTTGCTTGGTTCTGTCATCTGTCTTCCTTGGACGGCTCTTCGTTGTTTGCAAAAAATAATTCGCGGGTGATAGCGAGCAGCTGATCACGCCCCCCCTGCGTTCGTGAATGGGCAGTGGGCCAGTGCAACCAGGCACTGCACTTTGCCAAAGCGGGCTAGTTTAACGCGAGACGCCCAAACTTGAAAACGCGGCGGACCTTTGGGGGGACCGCTTGCACTGAAATGGCTGTGAGCGATTCGCCAACCATCGGCGAACCATCATGCGAGTGTCGATTACACCGGATGACCGGCCGATCGTTTGCTGGATCAGCCGACCGCGGCAACGCGTGACAGCGGGGTGTGCGCGGACAGGATTAAGATAAAGAGTATGATTAAGATTAGCAGTGAAGGAGGGTCGGCAACCGACGCTTCTTCGACTCGGTGAGATCATGGGCCTGATGCGAAGGTATTTTGATGAAGGTAGTCCTTGCCGAAAAGCCTTCGGTGGCTCGCGATTTGGCGTCGTTCCTCGGCGCTACGGCTCGCCGTGACGGGTTCTTCGAGGGCGGCGGCTATCAGGTGACCTGGGCCTTTGGTCACCTAGTCGAGCTGAAGGAACCGGGTGACTATGACCCGGCGCTGAAACGCTGGACGCTCGAATCGTTGCCGTTTGTTCCCAAGGAATTTCAGTTACGGCTGCGGGGTGATGACGGGGCGAAAAAACAGTTCGCAGTGATCAAACGGTTGTTTCGCGAGGCCACCTCGTTGATCTGTGCGACGGATGCCGGGCGTGAAGGAGAACTGATCTTTCGCTACATCCAGTCGCTTACGGGGTGTACGAATAAGCCCGCTCAGCGGTTGTGGCTCAGCTCGCTAACTCCGACGGCCATCGGCGCCGCATTTCGTACGATCCGTCCCTTGTCGGACTACGACAATCTTTACGCAGCGGCCAAGTGCCGAAGTCAAGCGGATTGGATCGTAGGGATCAACGCGACTCGAAACTACACGGTGCGTTATCGATCGACGTCCGACCGTGGTGCGTCGGGACTGCTGTGGAGTCTCGGCCGCGTGCAAACCCCGGTGCTCGCGATGATCACTCGCCGTGATGATGAAATCCGAACGTTTCAATCCGAGCCGTTTTGGGAACTGATGACCCGATATCGCGATGTCCAGTTTCGATATACCGGCAAGCGGTTCGACAAGCAAGAGAATGCACAAAGCGTATTGGAGGTAGCCAGCAAACATGAGCTGACGATTCGAAAGATCCAAAGCCGTGCCGAGAAGTCGCAGCCACCACAGCTCTACGATTTGACGGAATTACAGCGGGATATGAACCGTCGTTTCGGTATCTCAGCCGCGGAAACCTTGGCTACGGCCCAGTCACTTTATGAATCGAAATTGATCACCTACCCGCGAACCGACTCGGCGTATTTGAGCAAAGACATGCGAAAGGATATCCCTGGTGTCATGCGACAACTGCGTTCAATCAAGGCGAACGAAATCGACCAACTCAACTTAGCCGCTTTGCCGTTCACAAGTCGTATCATCAACGACGCAAAGGTGACCGATCACCATGCGATCATCCCCACCGGTGCGTCCGCAGGAGTGCTGCGAGGGCGAGAGCAACAGATCTACGATGCGATCGTCGTTCGGTTTATCGCTGCATTCTATCCGCCGTGTGAAAAAGAGATTACGACGGTCGACGCAACCGCGGGTGAAGTCGCGTTCCGCGCTCGCGGCGTGCGGGTCGTCGCCCCAGGATGGACGCAGCTGTATCCGCGAAAAGCAAAAAGCGGTGAAGCGAACGATGAGCAGCAGTCGTTACCTGATTTCAAAAATGGAGAATCTGGGAAGCACGAACCGTTCATCAAATCAGGCCAGACGTCGCCACCGAAGCATTTCACCGAGAACACCTTGCTCGGTGCGATGGACACGGCGGGAAAGCTTGTCGATGAAGCAGAACTGAAGGAGGCATTAAAAGAGAAGGGTCTGGGGACGCCGGCGACCCGTGCGGCAACGATCGAAACGCTGTTAAACCGAAAATACATCATCCGCGATAAAAAGAATGTCTTGGCCACTGACCTGGGACGCTATCTCGTCGCGATCGTTAGGGACCGCAACTTGACGTCGCCCGAACTGACAGGCGAGTGGGAAGCGAAGCTGAAAAAGATCGAGGCGGGCCAGTTGTCACCCGATGTTTTCATGCACGAGATTGCGGATTACACCCGAGCCATCATTCAAAGTAGTGCAGCGGTGAGCGTTGATCAACAAATCTACGGCCCCTGTCCACGCTGTGGTGAAAACGTCATTGCGGGGAAACGGGCGTTTGGATGTTCGGGGTGGCGGAAGGGATGCAAATTTGTATTGCAGCCTTCCTACCGTGACGCGGATCTGTCGATGGATCAGGTTCGCGAGCTATTGCAGCTGCGAGTGACGAACCATCCGTTGACGCTTCATGATGGGCACCCTTTCCTGTTGGCCATGTCGGAATCAGGAATGTTAATTGAAATCCCCGTTCCCCAGGGTAGCGAACAGGATGTTGGGGGAACTGCGACAGACCGGAAACGAAGCAAACGCAAAAGTGGAGCAAAGAAGTCGGCTGCAACAAAATCGAGTAGAAAGAAGCAAAGCAAGGCAAAAAAGGAGACGAACTCCGCTGCGACTGAGATTGGGGTTTGTCCGTTGTGCGGCAGTCCCGTGGTGGAACAGACGAAATCGTATGCGTGTAGCCGATGGCGTGAGGGGTGCGGGTTGACCATTTGGAAAACGATTTCCGGCAAGAAGATCTCGGTGAGCAATGCCAGAAAGTTGCTTCGCAGCGGCGAGACGGCGGTGCTGAAAGGTTTCAAATCGAAGGCTGGAAAATCGTTCGACGCGAAGTTGAAACTGATCGATGGCAAGGTGCGTTTCGAGTTTTAATCGATTGCAAATAGGTTTAGCTGCCCTTTATTTGTTAATCGTCTCCGGTGCGGTCCGGTCCAGCGGGGGGGCGTTGAGTCGCTGAAACTTTGGTATTGACGTCGGATATGGGGGGCAGTTTTTCTTCCACGCGATTCTGCTATCACCTATCCACCGACGAAGGTGACTGCTGATTTAGTGGTTTTGATTACAGGCCGGAGGCCGACACGCCCTCGGCCGGTGGCGTGAGCCACCGGCTAGCGGAGTTAGGAAAACATAGCCCAGCGGGCGACACACTCTGCCGTCAGTGTGTCGGCCTCCGGCCTTACGGCGACAGGTCGCCCCTAAGCCGTTGGCTCACGCCAACGGCAGCTCATGTTTCGGCCTCCGGCCTATTCGGTCGCTACTTGCTCACTTGCCACTAAATCAGCAGTCTCCGCTGCAAACGAGTAGCGACAGCAGGTAGCCTAGGGCGAAAGCCTCACGAAAGCTCTCGCTACCCCAGCGAACGAAGGAACGCTCGCAGTGATGGAGACGCTAGAAATACAAGCACGCCGCAATTAACAAGCACGGAAAGCAAAAATGCCACTTGAAATGACGGCTTGATGGTCTTGTGCCGAAACAGCTGCTGAGCGACGAGCGCTCCAGGCCAACCGCCAACGATTCCGAGAGACAGTAGCGTATTTTCTGGCGTGCGGCGGCGATGGTTGATCGCTGCGACTTTGTCCAACCAATAGGCGATGAACGCGATGACGCTCATCGTCGCATACAAACCTAAAATGGAGAAAGGCAATTTGCCAGTCGTTGTTAATACTGCCAAGCTGGACAGAAACGAAATCGCGATAACAATCCGAATCGGAATGAACGTGGGCTCAACAAGCGGTTCTCCGTCGAACACCACTTTGATGGCTTGCCCACGACCATCCGGGCCAACCGATTGCTCGAACGTAACGACGTCGAGTTCGACTGGGCGGCGAGACCGATTGGCGAACGACTTGATGTGCACAAACAAATCGTCTCCACCGTCCTCAGGCACAATGAAGCCGAATCCTCGATCATCCTTCCACGTCACTAACTTGCCAGTCATTCGCATTCGTCACCCTCGATCGAATTGGTCCTAAGCCAGATAAAAGCCCACCCGCTGCACTGGAGTCACTGGTAAGGATTCCTGTCTAACTGGTTATCGGATGCCACCGTCCGCTTTCTGCAACGAAAAGAAGAGCGATGGCCGCTAAGGAAAGTCGGAAAATTACGTGGCGCGATGACCCGTGCCCGATGTCGTGCGTGACTTGGGTCAATTGCCGAACAGGTCGAAACGCTTCAATCGTTCCGCGACGTCAGTCACCTCCTGAGTGATCAGCGACCACTGGATCACTGACCTGAGTCTGCCACTGGCGTAGCGTTGCTTGCAGTTGCATCTTGGTCTGGGCGTACCGCGGGGCTTCTGCGAGATCGTTCCATTCATCAGGATCGTTGTGCAAATCAAACAGTTGCCACTTGTCGATCTGTGGATAGTGAATCAACTTCCAATGATCGCCACGGATCATGCGTTGAAAATCGCGGAAGTATCCAAACACATACTCATGAACATGCTGCTGCTCGCCACGCAGAACCGGCGCAACACTGCGTCCGTCAATCGGTTTGAGTGTTCCATCAACGTCGGGGACGTTCGGGACCGGGATACCCACCAAGTCGCAGACGGTGGGATACAGATCACGCAAGACCATCTGTGCATCGAAGCGTTGGTTCTTGGGAATATTGGGACCGCTGATCAGCATCGGCACGTTCATCGTGTGCTCGTACATGTTCTGCTTTCCACGCAAACCGTGACTGCCCATCGCTAATCCGTGATCACTCGTGAAGATCACGATCTTGTTATCTCGCTGGCCGCTGTCATCAAGTGCTTTCAAAATTCGGCCGACTTGTTGATCGAGATGCGAAATCACGGCGTAGTAAACGGACAAGTCCTCGCGGACATCTTTCGCGGTGCGAGGCAACGGCAGCAGCGATTCGTCGCGAGAGTTTTGGTTGCCGTGATCGAAGGGATGGGCCGCTCGAAAGTTCTTGGGCAGTGGCATCGTCGCGGGATCGTAGGCATCTTCGAATCCCGGCGGCGCCAACAGCGGATCATGCGGTGCGGTGAAATTCACGTGCATAAAAAATGGCTTGTCGTGCGGTTGTGCGATCAGTTTGATGGTTGCGTCGGCAAACTTCTCGCTGATGTCCCCCGTCAAACCGACTCCAAGTTCCGGATACTTTTCCTTGCCATCGCTCGATTGAAAAATCCAGCCGGTGTAGCCCGTGACAGGGACTGCGTGAGCATCGATTTGATTCGGCTTCATCCATTTTCCGCCGCCGCTGCCGAACAGTCCGGCCGTATTCAGGTAGCCATAGTCGCTCGGTCTGCCCTTGTTGTGCCATTTGCCAACGTACGATGTTTCATAGCCGCCACGCTGCATCGTTTCGGCGAAGGAAACAAAGCCCGCCGGTGGTTTGCTGCCAAAATCCAGAACGCCGGTGCGGAATCCAATGCACCCGCTTAGAATTTCACCTCGGCTAGGCGTACAGATTGGGTTCGCACAAATTGCCCGAGTGAACACGCTGCCGTGTCGAACCAAAGCATCCAAATTCGGTGTCCGAATCACATCGTTGCCAAGTGCCGCGATCGTGTCAGGTCGCTGATCGTCCGAAACGATCAACAAAACGTTCGGCGGCGCAGCGTCGGACGTCTCGCCAAACACAGGCGACAGCATGACAGCCAGCAAGGCGGCAGCGAGCGTTTGAAGAATTTGTAGTTTTTGCATCGTGTGATTCGTTTAGGACCAAACGGGACAACAGGGGCGTGGACCACTCGGCCGATCCAACGCAATGATCGCGGAGCGATCAGCGACGATCGGGTATAACGGTAAACCGCTGGCTCAGGCGTCGATGTGGGGAACCGTCGCGGTCGCGGAAATGGATTTGAACAAGCCGATGTACTGACGCAGCCTTGGTGATTTTAAAGCCGAGATTCAACGGCATCGACCTGAGACTCCAGCAGAACCCACCGCCAAGAACGATTTTTAAGCTGAATTTTCAGCATTTGCGTTTCGTAGCCACGCTCGCCAGAGCGTGGATCGTTAGCGTGCAAATGCGAATTACCACCTTCTGGCGAAGGTAGCTACCAGAAGATGCTTCGCGACGTTGCCCAGGAGCCTTGGGACTCCACCTGAGTAGGAAGCGTATAACCGGGCAACGCCACATCTACGGTTGCTGTTTCCGAGCGGAGAAATCGTACGGAATCGTGAACTGATGCTGATTGCGGTCCGGCACATAGGGCATTGATTCCACGAGTTGATCCAAAGTGGAATCATACGTAATGACTTGAACCTGATTCTTTGAAGGGACAAACCGAAGGAGCCTGAGGCCACCTCGCGACATGTAGTCCGACAGCAATGCGTGAACTTCGTTTCCATGATCGCCGGTTGTCGTTTTCCGCAGCGCTGTCACTCGGCTCTGATCTCCCGAGAAAACGAAGTTGATTCCGCCTGCCGAAAAGAGTTGAGCACTGTTGACGTTATTGGCTGACACATGCTGGTCTTCACGATCATGTGAATAGCACTCGAGATACCAGTCATTGCCGTTAAACGACGACGCAGCAAACGTGTGCTGAAACAGGCTCGCATCGCCATCGCGTTTCATGTCGTGGTTGCCTACCGTCAGGCCGAACGGAACAACGCCCCGCAGTTTGTCGAGATGCAACTTCGCGATTGCCCATTCTTCGGGGCGATTGATTTCAACGATGTCGCCCACGTGGCTGACGAAAGCGATCTTCTGCGATTTCTTGTTGGCTACGATCCAATCAACATGATTCTACAAATAGACATTGCTGATTTGCTCTGCTGGCTGAGCCTTCGAAATCTTGGAATGGGCGACGATGTGAGGATGCTCACTCATGCCGGGGAACATCGACCTGCCGTGCTCGCCGATTTTTGTCCCCGGCCCCAAATAGTATTGCGTATCGGGAATGATCACTACCGTGAACGCATCGCTGGGTAACGGCGGTATCACGAGCGAGTCATTTGCCACCCCGATTGACGCGACGAGAGCAAGCAAAGCGGCGATGGCGATTTCACGACCGGCCAATAGGTGATTGCATCTTTGACTCATTGTTCACACTTCCTGGACGTGACTTTCGTCACGGTATCGTTGTAACCGCATCGATGCGATTGCAATCAACCTCGAACAGCTTACTGCTGTGGTTGCAGCAACAATTGCACGCCATCGACGACAACGAAGCCATCCGTGTTGCGGTTCGATACTGTCACCATGATGGAATCATTAACGCGAAAACTCCCCAGTGACGCACCGACCGCAGTGCCTTTGCGTTGGTTAACGGTTATCTCTGTTGTGTCTTCGCCTACCGAAACTGTCACCGGAGTCTTTGTGGATCGATTGCCAGACGCGACGTACAGAAGGTTGACTTTGTAAGTGCCGGGCTTGGGAACATCGATTTTGAAGGTCACCGTCTTTTCGCCCTTGCCGCTGTTGTCGTCGTGAAGGTAGGCCAGACCACAGATAGGTGACAAAGTGCCCGACGTCCACGACCCTGTTGTCTTGGCATCGGTATCATCCGTCACCAGTCCGGGCAGCGTCTTTGCAGGTTGACGCACCGACTTGTCATCCCATGTCAGCCGCTGGCCATCGTGTTCCAGTTTTGTTTTCAGCTTGGCGTAGTCCACATCCTGTACGGCCTTCTGTTCCGTGATCGCGATCGCTGCGGCGCTGCCGGCACTTTGACCAAGAATCATGTATACCGGTTCCATGCGAATCGATCCAAAGGCAACGTGAGACGAAGAAAGACAGACCGGCACCAAAAGGTTCTCACATTCATTCTTTTTAGGGACGATCGAGCGGTACGAAACGGGATACGGTTTCGCAAAGCCATGTCCAAAACCGCCTTCGTTGCGCACCGTCTGCACCCCGTTTTCTTCCACGACCACGCGCTGACAAAAGTGCGAATCCATTGGATAGGAAGCCAGACCGACGGAATCGTTAACGATTCGCCGTGATTCGCAGTCCGCTTGTGTGACGACATAGTCCGACACCATGCGGCGGCCTTCGCGGACATACAGCTGATGAGGCCAGAATCCGGATTCTGTGAACTCCTCTGGATCGAGTCCCCAGGCACTCACTCGAGCCCGCAGTTCGTCGGGAACCTGAGGATCGTTTGCCAGGAAGTACATCAGTCCCTGCTGGTAGTTGACGTGGTCTTGGAAAATGCGTTCTCTCAGGTCATACAAATCCCGCAGCGGCACTGGCAGCCCACGTCGTGGCGGAGGAAGTTCGCTGATCGAACCCGGTTTGTTCGTGCCATCGGGCCAGTGATAATTGCCACCGACATAATCGGATGAGAAACTGCCTGCGTTGTTGCTGTCGCCCTGTCGCATCTGCACCGGCCCGTCGGTCAGCGGGGCCGTCGTGTAGTTCAGAGGCCAATCGATGCGTTCATCGAAGTTCAGAAAGCGGGCCAGCAGCGCGTAGCGATTGACGTCATAGCCGCGAGGTTTCGGGAACGCAACTCGGTCCTCACCGCGTGAAAGTTGAAGTCGGAAATTGTACGCCTGGACTTTGAAGTCGCCTTCGCCCGGTTTTCCAGGAGTTTCCGCAGCGATTTCCGGCAGCAGACCTGACGCCGGATCATCCGCAGTCACGTAGGGACTCAGCGGCAGTCGGCAAAACTGGTAGACGTTTTTCCAAGACACCGTCTGCCATTGCCCGCCCAACGTTTCGTCATACGTCGCGGCCGGTTCACGTCCAACGTGATAGGAAACGTTCGCAGCGGCTAACAGGTCACCTTCATAAGTGCTGTCGACAAACACCGCTGCCCGCACGGTCTCGCCGGTTTCCATGGTAGCGGAAACCAGACGCTGATCTTGCATCACAACGGAGCTGAGCGCACGACCAAACAGAACTTTCACGCCGGCTTCATCGAGCATTTTGCGGTACAGCGTCTCGGCTTCTCCGGGGGAATAGTCTAGCGACTTGCCAATTCGATTGTAGAACTCCAGAGCGATTCCGCCGATCGAATCCTTTCTTCCCAGATCCGTCGCGGTCAGTCCGCCGGACGTCATTCCGCCCACGTGTCGGTTGAAGGAAAGCAGAACGGCGGACTTGCCTTCTCGCGCCGCTTGAATCGCCGCCGTTACTCCAGCCGGGGTACCTCCGTACACAGCCACATCGCACTCGATCAACTTAGGCTGACCAGGTTCCGCCGGATCGTAGTAGTGGGGCTCACCCGCCGTGCTCACGTTGTTGCAACAGGCGGCATGCACAACGGCGCTCACCACGACGGCCACCAGCCAGACGGCTCGCTTCAAAACTGATTCTCGGTTGGTCATCTATTTTTTCTGTACGTCTAGTTGTTTGTTGATGTCTAGTTATTTAATTGGATAGGATCTTCCGCCATGCCGTCGCCATAACTTCGACGCATTGTAGGCGCAATTGTATTCGCAGTGTGGCGTCGGGGTTCTTCTTTGACACGATCTCTGCCGTGAGCGAGAACCTGTGGGATGAGCAGTATAGAGAGGCAGGTATCCTTCGTTTGATTTATCCGGTTGATCTGCTCATCGTCGGTACCTACCCCCCCTTTCTTCGAAGGACAGGCGAATCGTCCTTTTAAATTATTTGTCTGTCCCCCATTCGTCTGTCAAAAATGACTCGTCGCTGCCTTCACCCCACTCACGATCGCAGTTGTTTGTGAACAGAGTTCGCCTAACGGCGGGCCATGATAATTGGTACGCGCTCGCCCACCAGACAGCATGGTCTTGGCATGAGTGACGTTGAGCCCTGTACTCAAGCTCCCACCTCGATTCACCACGAACGATTACCGTCCCCCCCCCTTGGAAAGATCACGGTGAGACACCTGAAATCCCGGATTCAATTCGGATTGCAACACGCTCAGGGACCCACACGACCGCGCTCAGGGACCGCGCTCAGGGGCCGCGCTCAGGGACCGCGACCAGGGACCGCGACCAGGGACCGCGCTCAGGGACCGCGCTCAGGGACCGCGCTCAGGGACAGAGCCTATAAGCCCGCGCTCAGGGACAGAGCCTATCGCGATCAGGGACAGAGCCTATTGTTTGGGGGTTGACTTTTGTTCAGTCCAAGCGAACGATGGAGTTTGGACTTTGGCTCGGTCCTTCTACAGCAAAATGAGGTGTGATGATGTCCCGCTTACCTCGCTCGGAAATCTTCGATCCCGACGAAATTGCGATCGCTCACGTCTGGACTCGGACTGTTCGGCGGTGCTTCTTGATGGGAAACGACCCAATCACCGGTCAAAACTTCGACCATCGCAAAGATTGGATCGAACAACACCTGATACAGTTCGCTAGGGCATTCGCAATAGATCTCCTTGAGCATGCTTTGCTATCAAATCACATTCATTTGGTTCTCCGTTCGCGGCCTGATGTCGTGGCTACTTGGAGCGACAACGAGGTGGCAAGGCGGTGGATGATGATTTGTCCGCATCGCCGAAGTTCCGATGGGCTGCCGCTTCCGCCAACCGAAGCGGAGATCCGCTCGATCGCGGGATGCCCAGTCAAATGTGGCAAGATTCGCAAACGTCTCAGCAATATCAGTTGGTGGATGCGACTGCTTTGCCAACGTGTCGCAACGAGGGCGAACCACGAAGACGAAGAATCAGGACATTTTTTCCAAGACCGTTTCCATGCCACGCGGATCGTTGACGAAGCTTCGCTGCTGGCCTGTGCGGCCTATGTTGCCCTGAATCCGATTCGGGCTGCGATCGCCGAAACGCTCGAGCAGAGTGATCACACTTCGGTCCAGCGGCGAATCCAGACGCTAACCGCCGACCGTATTGATGCCCGCGCTAAGTTGCGAGACAGCTTCTTGGCGCCGGTCTCGATCGACGAGCGGTCCGGTGAGATTGGACCCTGCGTCAGCAAATCCGGACGACGCTGTAGCGATAAAGGTTTTCTGCCGATGTCGCTTAAAGCTTATCTGGAATTGCTCGACTGGAGCTCACGCCAGATCGCCCCTGGCAAACCTGGGCGAACCCCAAAGGACGTCCCTCCGGTGCTCAAGCGACTCGGCTTGGACACCGAGACATGGTGCGAACTGGTGCGTGACTTCGGCAGGTTGTTTTGCAGCGTTGCCGGGCGGCCTGATTGTGTCGATCCGCTACGGAGTCACCGCACTCACCGCCGCTATCATTTGCGGCGTCGGGCGAGAGAGCTACTCACTCGCTGAGTGGCCCGCAAACACCCCTTCTTTTTAGCTGTTGAGCGTGGCGACGTTTCGCCGATAGATGAAACTGCGTTGCAACAGCGAAGTTTTGCTTGGGTTTCGTCGAAATGTCTCGTGATCGACAATGAATCCGAGACGCTACACAACAACAACAGGCAAAAATTCGCCGTCGTGCATGACGAGCTACTGCGTCTTACCCCAGCAAGATGCTCTGTCCCTGTTTTAGAGGGGCAACAACAAGATGCTCTGTCCCCAACAAGATGCTCTGTCCCCGTTTAAGAGGGGGGCTATGGAGGGCAGAGCAACGGGAGTCAGGTCCGGCTATTTCGGTTCGTTGATCTGCAGGTTTTCGGTACCTGACCTGCTTTCGACATCGATTTGTCGATGGACTTCATTGATGATGTCAGATTCGATTTCTGGCGACCACACGGTGGGTAGTCCGTAGTACACCATTGATCCGCCTCCTTCGTAGCCGCCTTCGGCAAGGACTCGTCGTGAGGGAATGTAAGCCATCACGTCGTTGGCGTAACCAGCCACCCATGTACGATTTCCAGCCAACTCGGTTTTAAGCCGAATGGCATAATCGACTACCACTTCCCCTCCGAGTGCTACCAGTTGAAGATCGTTGCCAATCGCCCAGGCACTGACGGGATACGGATACGTTGGACTGAGCGGGACACCGCCATCGATTTGCTCGAGCAGCATTTGTGCCCGCGCTACCTCGTAGCGATTTTCGGACTTCGTATTCAACTCGATTTCCTCACGCGTTGGCAGACTATCCATCGCCAAATCAATCTCGGCGTACTTGGTCCGCAGCGGTCCCTCGACGGGCTCCATTAGCGATGTCATCAAGACTGAATCCACTGCGGTCGCCAATCGTTGACCGTAATGCTGTGCCAAGGTTACGGTCCGCCGCGGCAGCGGATTTTGGTCTGCGCCGCAACCCGCAAAGAACATTGCGACGCATCCGGGATGTTTATTTTCGAGTTCAATTTGAGCGTATCCAGGATAGTCCCCCGACCATTGATAGCCGCTCAGAGTCGTCGCGTGGCATGCGTATCCGAACAGCACGGCGGTCAGGTTTTCGTCGGCGTCGTGAACGGCCAGCACCGGAACGTCATGGTCGCTCGGGCCTTGCAGTTTGCCTTCGCTTCGCAGCAGGGGAACCGTCGTCGAAGGGTTTTCGCGGCGATTGACCGCGAACGTCGCCGTGCCGCTGCCCCAGGTCAAATGACTCGGTGCAAGTTTGTCGATCGCATCGCCCACCACGGCAACGACCTGCTGCCGAAACGCTGCGACCCAACGATCGACGGCTTGTCGCTGAGATTCCGCGAACAACAGGTAGTGCAGCGGTGCAAGATTGTGCCCGACAACGGGACCACTATGGGTGTGCGAGGTACAGATAACAATCTGCTCGCGTTGCAATCCGTAATGCTCTTTCAGTGCGTCACAAACGGTCAGCGAGAGCGTGCGATCGATGCCGACGAGATCCAGCGTCAGGACCACGCCTCGGTTTCCGGTATGGTCCTCCAGCACGAGTGCTTTCGCCCATAGCTCGGTCAGTTTGCCGTCGGCCGGTTGAGTGCGCGAGGCATAACCGGCCATCCACATCGGTTCCTCTGGCGTGATCACGACCTTTGCCGCACCCGCCTTCCAAGCGGATTCCTCACCCTGTGCCATTGCCGTCAACATCAGGAATATCGTCGTGGCAATCAATCGACTTCGGTTCATGGGGTCATTCCAACTAGGATCGACTCGTTCGGCATCGCTCAAAAAAAATCGGCAAGTCACCGCAGCTTGTGGCTGCAGCAACTCACTTTCGTTCGATCAGCTTCTTCATGTCGTCGGTGATGGGCATGACCTCGAAATCTTTGAAGAACATTTCGCAGTCGGTGCCCCCGTGCATTTGCAGACCTAGCTTTCCGGTCTTCTCACTCGCTTCGTCGATGATATCCGACGTGCAGAATCCGTTGAGCGTTTGGACCAGTCGGTCTCCATAGGCGGCGGT
>NZ_JBFHFD010000199.1:0-13432 GCF_041583735.1 Novipirellula sp. | reverse complement strand
GTCGTTCAGCGGATGGACGATAGCGAGCCCAAGTTGCCCCGCGATCAATCGCATACGCTCGCCACGCTTGGCTTGGTGATGGTCCCCGATGTACTCGAGTCAACACCGGCGTATGTGGATCACGTCGTGGCAGACAGCTGGGCATCGCGAGCTCAGGTGCGAACCGACGACCTGATTCTGTTGCTCAACGGCCGACGCGTCGAGGGCCAGCGATCCCTACGCAATCTGCTTCGCACGATCGATCGTCGCGATCCGGTGGAATTAACGATTCAGCGAAACTCTGAGATCATCCCCATCACACTCCGAGCCAAGTAATTGGCGTACTCCCTTTAGCTTTCTGTTAATCTTATGGCGAACGTGTTGAAAGTGCGAAGCCTTGTTAGCGGTGGGGCGCAAGCCCTCCGGTATTGCATGTTAATTTTCGGTGCGAGACCAGACGGCTTGCGCCGTACCGCTAATCATTTGGACAGCAGGAACATCCTGATTCTTTCGCTTTTCATCGCGATCGTGGCGTTGGCGGGGATGCAAGCGTCACAGGCCTCCGCGGCGGACGATCTGCAGTATCGTCAAGCGATGGCCGACGCGGTCCGTGCAACTGCGAATCATGTCCTGCCTTCGGTTGTGGTGGTTGAAGTGGTCGGAGGGACCGGCGGCGCCGAGGGTGAAGTCGAACAAGACGCACCGACCAGCGGGGTGATCGTTGACAAAGACGGCTACGTGCTTGCATCAAGTATCGTGGTGCGGCGGCCTTCGGCCACCATCCTGGTCGTGTTGCCAGACGGATCGCGGCATGCTGCCGAAGTGGTGTCCAAGGACGAGCATCGTGACTTGGTGCTGCTGAAAATCAAAACCGATACTGAATTGTCCCCAATTGCGATGCCTGACAAAATCGAAGCTCGCACGGGGCAAACCACCGTGGCAGTTGGACGCTACGGTATCGATGCATCACCACTGGTCAGCCGTGGCGTGCTCAGCGGAAAAGAGCGACTCGATGGAATCGCGATCCAAGCCGATGCACGCGTGACGGCGTCCTTCTACGGTGGGTTGTTGGTGGATCTGTACGGCAACGCCTTGGGGATTTTGATTCCAGCGGTCGCCGAAGGTGGGGCCGAAGCGGACACCGATTGGTACGACTCGGGGATTGCATTCGCCATTCCACTGGACGTGGTCAAAAAGAATCTTGCTCGCATGCGAGATGGCGAAGACATCAAAAAGGGATTGATTGGAATCGTTTCGAAGAGCAAAGACCCGTATGAGAACCAGACCGAACTTGCCGCGATTCGAGTCCGCTCGCCCGCCGAAACCGCAGGGCTGAAAGCCGGCGACAAGGTGCGCGCTGTCGATGCTCAGAAGGTCCAACGCCACCAAGACGTGCGATTGCTGCTTGGGAAATTTGACGCCGGCGACACCATTTCGATCGAAGTCGAGCGAGATGGAAAACGGCTTACCTTTGATGTCACTCTGACCGATTCGATCCCGCCACTGCAACCCCAGCGACTAGGGGTGATTGCCGTCGATCAAGCGGGCACAGAAACGCAAGCGGATGAATCGAAGAATGACGATCCAGCGAAGCAGGTTTTGGTCCGCGATGTGATTTCCGGCACCGCGGCCGACGGCAAACTAGAACCCGGCGACATCATCGAAAAGATCGGCGTCGCGGAAGTGGACGATGTCGAGTCGCTTCGCCGTCAAATGATGGCTGCTGAGCCAGGCAAGGCGATTGAACTGGCAGTGCGTCGCGCGGACACGAGCAAAACGATTACGTTGACTCCCGACTCGATCGACGCCGGCGTGATGACGGCAATCCCCAAAGCATGGCGCGAGATCGACGCGAAATGGTCGATCAATGAATTGAAACTACCCGATGCAGCGAATGTCGCTGCCGTATTGGCGCCACAAGCGGACGAATCACTAAAACAACTGGGATTGATGGTGCTGCTGATGAATCCCGGCGAAGCGGCGCCAAAAGAATGGCTCGAATCATGGCGCGAGGTCGCTGAAAAGACAGGAGTCGTCGTGTGCGCGGTGGCTGCAGAAGACACCCAACGCTGGCAACCCAAAGAAATTGACGTGATTGGCCGATTTGTCGCTTCGATCCAAAAGACTTCGGCGATCGAACCGTTGGCCGTTGCCGTCGCTGCCCCCGGAGCCATCAGTGGAACCAAGGCGGAAGCGGCGGATTCGATGGCATTGGCGGTGGCGATGTCTGCCAGCCGCACGTTTTACGGTGTCGCAGTGTCGGCAAAAACTCGTCCTCCGGCGGTCCGACTGCGAGAAAACGATGCCGAAGCCTCGCTGCAAGTTTTATTGCCAATCGCCAAGCAAGAGGACCCACCATCCTGGGCACCGACGCTTAGGAAATCTGGATACCCCGTGATCCAAGCGGGCGAGGTCGACAAAGAAATGCTGCTCCGCTGGGTGCGTTTGCTACAAGCCGTTTAGCCCCCCCAGTAATTTAGATTCCCAGTGCCTTGCGCAGCAAATCGGCCACTTTGGGAACGGCGGTGTAGGGCGACTCTTCTTCATACTCAAGGACCACAAATCCTTGATATCCCGCGTCTCGCAGAATCTTGCCGATCCGGTCCAGATCGGCGGGACTCTTTTTTCCCGAGGGTGATTTCATCGTCGTTTTGACTTGAACGTTCACGGCGTAGGGGACGCACTGCGTCAGGTCGGCATAGGGGTCATCCGAAATGAAATTGCCGGTATCCAGATTTATACCGACCCACGGGTTTTGAACCTGCTGCATGATTGTCAAACATTGCTCGGCCGTTAGTTGACCATGGTTTTCCACGCCCAAGAAAATGCCCTTCGACGCTGCATGCTCGGCACACTGTTCAAGCGCCGCGATCGCTTCGGGCATTCGCTCGGGCTGTTCGTCGATCTGCTTCTTGGTGCCAGCGAAAAATCGGATGTGGGGTGCCCCTAGAATCGCGGCGTTGTCGATCCATTTCATTGCATCTTGAATCTGTTGATTCAGCTTCGGGCCTTTGCCAACGGTGAAATCGTTGCCAATCGCGGTGCCCGAAATCGCAACACCTTGCTCAAAGGCTTTACGTTTTAGTTCGAGAAAATAATCGGCAGTGGGCAGCGGATCGAAAAAGTAACTTGTCAATTCAGCGGCATCAAATCCGTGCATTGTGCAGTAGTCGATGAAACCGGCCATATCGATCGCAGGACCATCGTCGGCCGGTTTTTGTGGCCGCTCTTTCATGAACGAAAAATAGCTGCGGAACGAATAGGCGGCTAACGCGAGCTGGAAACGAGCGGGTCCCGAACGAGCAATCGGCTCGCGAGCAACGCTTGTGCTCGAAAGCGATTGACACGCGAGTGCCATGCTGGTTCCGGCAGCCAACGTGTTCTGAATAAATTGACGTCGCTTCATCATGGTGCACCTGCGGAATGAATGGAGACTCAGAAAATAGAGAGTTTTGAGAAAACGCTATTCTGACACATACAAACACCGCGTGTTGCCGTATTTTGCCTAGCAAGTCTACTTTGCAAGCCAACTATTGAATGCGTCGTTCGAACCGCTGGATCGATGTCGCTCGGCCATTCGCATCCGACTGGACAATCGCACCACACAGCCGTACATCGTCAGTGGCGACGTAAAAATGGCACGGCTCGAACGTGCGAGTCGTCTGCGTGACACGCTTGATGTCGCGGCCAATGATGCTCGCGTACGGACCGCACATCCCCACATCACACTGGAATGCGGTTCCACCAGGAAAAATACAAGCGTCCGCGGTCGGCACATGAGTATGGGTGCCAAGCACCGCGGTCACTCGCCCGTCTAAATAACGTCCGAGCGTTTGCTTGTCGCTGGTCGCTTCGGCATGAACATCCACCACGATCTGTTTCGTTTTATCGCCAATCTCCTCGAGCACACGATCGATTGCGATAAAGGGACAATCGACCGGCCG
Source organism: Novipirellula sp. (assembly GCF_041583735.1). Classification (NCBI taxonomy): domain Bacteria; kingdom Pseudomonadati; phylum Planctomycetota; class Planctomycetia; order Pirellulales; family Pirellulaceae; genus Novipirellula; species Novipirellula sp. The sequence goes on along the minus strand of NZ_JBFHFD010000199.1, from coordinate 9,509 downwards.
CATAAAGACACGCCCCAGCAGCGATACGATGGCAAACGAACTGCCGCCACTGGTCTTCACAATCGTCCAGCATTTGCCGGGTGCATCGGGAGGAAAGTTGGCGGGTTTGACAATTCGTTTGCTGGTTTCAAGCGTTTTCGCGATCTCTTTCTCACGATAGATATGATCGCCCAGCGTCATTGCGTCGACGCCCGCGTCTACCAGACGACGATACTGACGCGAGGTTAGCCCCGACCCATCGGCCGCGTTTTCTGCGTTGACGATCAATGCATCCAAACGCAGCTCTTTGCGCAACGGTTCGGCATGTTGCAGCACGGCGGTGTAGCCAGGTTTGCCGACAACATCACCGAGAAACAGGATTCGCATCAAATTCGATTTTTGTTAGACGGGTGAGATCACTGCGAGAATTGCGAGCTCATGATACTCGCGAGGCGTCATGGACGCGAAGACGACGAGATCAATCGTCGTCGAATTCACCTTCAAAAATATCCTCACCCGCAAGCGTTTGCATGATCAATGGGCAGCCTTCCTCGAGCATATCGAGCACCTCACCGAAGCCTTCCTCTTCGCCATAATAGGGATCGGGAACGTCGTTGGGCCACTCGTCATCGAGGTAGTCGCCGAACATGCGGATGTGTGATTTCGATCCTTTTCGCAACTCGTGCAGAAAAGCGTGAATCTCCGCATCCATAGCCAGTACCAAATCAAATCGTTTGGGATCAAGGTCGGCAGCGGTGACGACTCGAGCACGACTGGTCAATTCATAACCGCGTGCTTCGGCTGCCGACCGCATTCGTGGATCGGCGAGTTCCCCCACATGAAAGGCCTGCGTCGCCGCCGAATCGACTTCCATATCGACACCATATTCTTGGGCGAACCGTTTCATCACTGCCTCACCCGCTGGCGAACGGCAGATATTTCCCATGCATACAAATAGGATTCGTTTTGTCATTGAAATTGCACCCTACAAAGGTGTCTCAGAACACGGTTTCGGGTAATGTGAAATCAAGGCCAAGAGGATGCGTCACGATTGGACCATCACGCATGACCACGAGGATGTTTGGTAAAAGATTCGCCAGCAGGGGCGTCCCTACGGATTGGGGGCAGCCATATCGCAGCGCCACTGAGTATAACGCTTTACGCCAAATTTGCAGGTGTGCACCGAGAGGGAACCGGCTTTGAAAGCAAGGAAAGAATGATTCGCCCCGTTAACGCAAATCAGCTCGCCGAGTCTAAGAAGCACGGGGGGTGAGTGGGGTGGGTTTTGGATCGCCGCGAAATTTGGTATTCTGGCGATTCATCTGAACATGACAGGCTTTTCACATGGCGGTATCTGACCGCAAAAACTGAAAATTCGAACTTCGTTTGGACGACGTTAAGTTGAGATTCCCCTCGAGACACCAGCGAGGGAATTATGCGAATTGAAGTGACGAAAATACTTTGGCGGTTTGCTTCACTTTAGTACTACGAACGGTTCGTAACAAAAATCGCGAGTTATTTTCCCAGGAGATGCGGTGTTTTTTTGCCGTCATGGCATAACGTTACCCAGGAGCCTTGCAGCGTCGATGACGCTGTTTTTTCTTTCGCTCCACCTTGTTCAGGTTTCGCCTGTTTCCGGTCAAGATCCGTCGATAATTCCGGATCCCGCTTCCCCCTCGGAAGGTCCCGGCGACGATGATCTCCGTGGTCATGCAATTGAACAATCGCCGGCAATTGAACAGCCGATGGCGTTCGAGCAAACGGAATTCGCGGTCAACAAGGAAGGCTATGTATCGCTGAACTGGAACGAGGTTGCCGGGGCCAGCGAATACGTTTTGCTGGACGCTCAGCAACGCGTTCAATACCGCGGTGCCTTTCCCGTCGCGTTTGTATCAGGACTATCCAACGGTACTTATCCGTTTCACGTGCAAGCCAAGGACGCCGACGGTAAAGTGATCGCGAAGACGCAGATTCCTGCGGTGGTGGTCGTACGACACTGGCCGATGAAGTACGCCTCGGGACTGTTTTTCGTTGGTCTTGCCGTGTTTCTTATACTGGTATTTTTGATCACCTGGGGCTCATGGCGAGCCCCACCGGAGCGTGATGAACCAAGTGAGGACCCTTCATGATTGTTGCTGCGACTCCGATTCTGAGTTCGACAGCGGGCTATGTGATGTTGGCGTTGTTCAGTGTCCTGTGGATTTCGCTGGGTCTTTGGTGGGGACGACGTGCCAAATCGTATGACGGCTTTGCGGTCGCTGGCAGAAACGTCGGATTGGCCTTGGCGACGGCCACTGCCGTGGCGACTTGGATCACCTCGAACACCACAATGTTGGCCCCCCAATTTGCCTTGCAATTAGGCGTTTGGGGCGCGGTCGCCTATGCCACAGCGAGCTTTGGATTGTTCGCGTTTGCGCCGATGAGCGGCCGCATTCGCAAATTGATGCCCAACGGGTATACCGCAGTCGAATTTGTCCGCCGTCGCTACGGCATCTGGGGAACGATCCCGTTTCTGATTATCTCGATGTTCTACGCGTTGACATGGTTGATCTCGATGTCGATGGCCGGTGGTAAACTGCTGAATGTCTTGTCGGGCATCCCCTACGAAGTCGGGATGACCGTGGTCCTATCGGTATGCGTTTTGTATACGCTGTTTGGCGGAATGTATGCTGTGATTGGCACCGATTTCATCCAAAGTTTGATCATTTTGGTCGGGCTGGTTGTGGTCGCAATCGCGGTGCTTGTCAAAATAGACATTGCCGATGTGCACGAGAAACTAACACTGGATCGACCGATGTTGTTGTGGGTCTTATTTCCTGCCGCCTTAATGTCGCTATTCAATAATATGTTGTTTAGTTTTGGTGAAATCTTTCATAGCAATGTATGGTGGAGTCGCGCGTTTGCGATGCGAGAGGGTGTCGGTCCCAAGGCGTATGCCCTAGGTGGATTGCTGTGGCTACCTGTCCCCATCCTCGCTGGATTTTTGGGCTTGGCCGCTCCAACGCTTGGCATCGGCGTCAGCCAACCCGACACGGTGGGCCCCTTAGTGGCTGCGACCCTACTGGGATGGGGTGGTGCCTTGTTGGTCTTTGTCATCGTCTTTTGCTCGCTAGCATCGAGCATCGACAGCTTGCTGGCCGCCACCTCGGACTTGATCGTCAATGATGTGATCGAGCGTTGCTCGCCCGCCCCTTTATCCGACACAGCGAAGCGGCGTTATTCCGCAATCAGCATTGTGATGCTCGGTGTATTGTCTTGGGCGTTTGCCTGGCCGAACCTGGGAACACTCGCGACCGTGCTGTTCTTTGCCGGGCCGATGGTGGGCAGCTGTATCTGGCCCATCGTGGGCGGTTTATACTTTCGTCGGCCTAGCGCCGCGGCCGCTTGCAGCGCCATGGTCTCGGGCAGCATCGTTGGCTTGGCTGCCTACGAAATGATCGGTTGGTTTGTCGGATCGCTGGTCGGTGCGGCGGTTTCCGGAGTCGTCTTTGGTTTGGTCACGCTGTTGGTTCCCGATAATTTTCAATTTAGTACGCTTTCGACGCTCCAATGCGATGACGAGTCATTGGATGCCCTGGATACACGCGAGCCGGTGGGAGCGAGTTGAGCATGATGTTTTCCGTCTCTTTTCTACAGTGGCTTGTGGTGGGCGCGTTGGTGCTATGCAGCATCGGCGTGATCATGCTCGTCGCATTTTTGTTCTTCGATTCTCGTGGTAAGAAAATATGGTGAAGAACGTGAGCACAAATACAAAAACCAACTCTCAATCTCTTCGCATGACAACGGATGTGGCGATGAACTCAAAAGGAATGCAGTTGTGTCCAGGCGACCTGCTAAACATTAGCAACGGCAAGATTGATCGCGAGGCGCTCGAAGCGTTGGCGGGACAGTCGATCCTGAATCCGCGGCAATTCGATCGCCGCACCGTGATCGCAATCGCTCAATTGGCGGCCGTGCTGGAAATGCGAAATGTCGAAATTGACAAACCGCTTGATGGCAAGATCGCAATCACCGCCTTTTTCGAGGCCAGCACTCGCACGCGTTTGTCCTTCGAAAGTGCAGTGCAGCGACTCGATGGCAAAGTGCTCTCGGTGCCTGATGGACAAGTCACCGGTGTTGCCAAGGGCGAATCACTCGCAGATATCGGCGAGATGTTTAATACATACGGTGACGTGGTCATCATGCGGCATCCCGAAACCAACAGCATGGACGAGATTCGCCGCAATTTGCAACGACCGCTGATCAACGCCGGTAATGGATCCGGACACCATCCGACGCAAGCGTTGATTGATTGGTACTCGCTGTTGAAATGGCGACCGGAACTGGCCATGGAAGATTGTCCCGAAGACCGCCGCGTGCACTTGGGGATCATCGGGACGCCCGGATCGATGCGAGCGGTGAAAAGTTTTCTGCGGCTTTCGCTAATGTTCACCAATTCGGTCAAACGGATCACGTTGATTTCCGAAATGGCCGATCCGGTTGGCTTGGATTTGACCGAGCCGATCGAAGAGTCGCCCATTCCAATCGACATCACCAATGACGTGCAAGAAGTGCTGCCACATTTGGATGTTGTGTACGTCAATTCGATTGCATTTCTGGGTGATAGTTATCGCAACCTTGACGGTCGCTATAAACTCGATCGCAGCAGCAACTTAAAGCCCGGTTCGGTAATCATGCACCCCTTGGCACGCAACGACGAGTTATCCGAAGACTTGGACGAAACCGAACACAATCTTTATTTTGCCCAAGCCGCGGGGGCGGTGTTCGTGCGGCAAGCCCTTTTAACCGCGGTGCTGGATCGCTTGGATCGAATCAGCGGAATCTAAATCTCGGGGCAATCGATTGATCGCTGCCGCAGCGAACTCCGTTCACTTTCCGCGGCACGGCGGCGCGGCGAATCGGTTTCGATCGTGCCCTGCGCCAAGCTCATTCCCCCAACCCAAAAACACCTAACAGGATTTTTTATGTGTGGCATTACTGGGTTCTGGAACCCATCACGAACCAACGAACGCGAACTGCGATTCACCCTTGATCGCATGCTCGATGTCCTCGACCATCGCGGTCCCGACGAACGCGGCAGCAAGTTTTACTTAGATAACGGTGTCGCACTGGGGCACACCCGGCTGTCAATCGTGGGATTGAGCCATGGCCATCAACCGATTGAATCGGCCGAAGGCGACTACGCCATGACCGTCAATGGCGAATTGTATGGCTACAAACGTGTGCGAACTCAACTGGCTTGCCAACAATATGATTGCAGCGGCAAAAGTGACAGCGCGATCGCGCTGCCGCTTTACTTGCGAGACGGATTGTCGTTTGTCGATCAATTGCGAGGTGAATTTGCCATCGTCCTTTACGACAATCGCAAGAAACGTTTGATTTTGATTCGCGACCGATTCGGTATTAAACCTCTCTACTACTCGGTAAACGATAATGGCGTGGTATGGGGATCGGAAGTCAAGTCGATTCTAAAACACCCCGACGTGACGCCTAAATTATGCCCCAAAGCAGCACTGCATCAAATGATGCAAGTCATGGTGCCCGGCAGCACGGCATTCGAAGGCGTCCATGCTCTGCAGCCTGGACATATGCTGATCGCCGAGATGCATAACGGACGTTTGGAGACAAAGACCGAGCGCTGGTGGGATTTTGTCTTCCCCACGTCGCATGACCCCAATCCGGATCCGGCAGAGTACGTACAAGGCGTCCAAGACCGTTTGATCGACGCGGTCGCCACGCGACTCGAAGCCGACGTGCCAGTCGGTTGCTACCTTTCGGGCGGCATCGACAGCTGCTCGATCCTGGGGTTAGCGACGACGCTTCAACAGTCGCCCGTCAAAGCGTTCACGATTGCATTTGACAACGATGAATACGACGAATCGAATATCGCCAAACTGATGGCCGATCGCACCGGAGCAGAACAAGAACTGCTGCGGTTGACCGAAAAAGAACTCTACGGTCCCGCCTTTGAACGTGCGACTTGGCATGCCGAACGAACGTTTTACAACACCTTGGCGGTTGCCAAGTGGCACATGAGCCGCCGCGTGCGGGCTTGTAATTACAAAGCGGTCGTGACCGGCGAAGGTTCAGACGAACTGTTTGGCGGCTACCCGTTTTTCAAACGAGATTGGCTAGGCCGCGAAGATGAAGGTGGCTTGTTCGCCGGTGCGATTTTGTCCGAAGAGGACATGACGCATCCGGCATGGGAAGATCTGTGCGGGTTCACTCCGTCCTTTATGCAGCCTTGGATGCTGGTGCTCGAGCGAGTCCGCCCGTTGCTGTCGGCCGAGATGCAGGACTTATTGCGTGAGTATGATCCCGTGGCAGCGGTCGCCGCCGCGATCGATCCGGACCAAGTTCGCGGACGCCACCGACTGGATATCTCGCAGTACACCTGGAGCAAGACGATGCTGGAAGGCCAAATCTTGACTTGGGGTGGCGACCGCATGGATATGGCCAACAGCATGGAAGCCCGACCGGCATTCTTAGACCATCATTTAGCCGAGTACGCGACGACGATTCCGCCAGAAGTGCGAATTCGCAATGGGGTTGAGAAATGGGTGTTGCGTGAAGCGATGGTGAACGTGCTGCCGCGAGAGTTGTATGAACGTAAAAAGTTTGCCTTTATGGCACCTCCGGCCCATACCGATCCGGTCAAGCGAAACGCAGTCCAAGAAATGATCGATCATTGGTTGACCGAAAGCCGTGTCAGCGAAGTTGGATTCTTTAACCGCGACGCGCTGAATCCGTTTATCGAAGGCGCATGGCAAGAGACCGATGGCACGCTTGCCCGCCGTAACGATATCGTGATCAATCACACGCTGCAGCTGCACATGCTGCACGGTCAATACGTCGAAGACCTTCCGCTTCCCGTGGTTGATTGACGCGGGTTAGAATGCTTGCTCTTCCGGAAAAAGAGTTTTGAGGGAGCTGGCAAGCCGAATAACACTGTGCGGTCGAGAACAACCATTTTGCGCAAAGAAGGTATCGCGTGTCCGACAACCTCACCGAGGAACAAATCGAGACGATTCGCCTTGAGCTGCAAGCGGGTCGCAAACTCAATGCGGTTAAGCTGCACAAACAATGGACTGGAAGCTCACTTGTCGCCGCAAAGAACTACGTAGAGAGCCTCCCCGTTGGCCCACAGACAGTTACCTGGGACAAGGACCTAGATGGGAAACAGATCGACGAAATTCTCGACGCCATCCAAGAGGGGAGTAAGCTCAAAGCAATCAAGCTCTACAAAGAAAGCACGGGTGTGCGGTTGAAGGAATCAAAAGTGTTCATCGAACGCTTGATGCACGAACTAGGAATCGAACAACGAAAGGGCTGTGCCGCAACGATCCTATTGTTTGTAATCGCAGGAATTGCGACAATTCCTTTTTTGCTTCATTCGTAAACCAAGAGCTCACGAACCAAGAGCTCACGAGTGTGGGCTTGAAACAACCTCGTGTCCACCGCTAATTGCCAGATCGGCGATCAGGGGGGCAATGGCATCAAAGTTTTTCAGGGCACAGCGTGAGTGCTCTTTTCGGGGGCTGCTAGGTAGCACATCGATGGCATCGTTTCACCTCGCTTCCAACTCTCGACTTCGCGAACGAGCGATCACTCGCAGTGACTGCAATCATATCCTGACGAACATCGGTGTATGGTCGCGGGATGGGCAGTGGATCTATTACGACGTTCGCAGCGATGCAGCGGGTTCGCTGTTTGATGGCCACCGAATCGAACGGGTGCATGTCGAATCTGGCGACGTTGAAGTAGTCTACCATTCCAACCATGCAGCTTGCGTCGGCGTAGTCACCGCAAGCCCCGTCGATGACAAAATTGTATTCATCCACGGCCCTGAAAACCCTAGCGAAGATTGGGCGTATGCCGCTTGGCATCGCCGCGGGGTCACCGTAGAACTACAACACGACACAGTGGAACCGAAGCATCATGTCGCCAATCTTGATGCACGCGACGTGGTTTCACCTTACACGTCCGGCGCCCTTCGTGGCGGCACTCATGTACATGTCTTTAGTGGCGATGGTCGCTGGGTCAGCTTTACCTACGAAGACCATGTGTTAGCGACTTCGACCACGGTGGGGGCTCATCAGAATCAGCGGAACGTTGGCGTGTCGGTTCCCATCGCCCAAGTCCATGTGCCGACAACCCATCCGCGAAATCACGACGGGGCGATGTTCAGCGTCTTGGTCACAAAAACCACGGATGCTCCGGCACCTGGCAGTGATCAAATCAATCGAGCCTACAGCGACGCGTGGGTAGGCGAGAACGGCTACCTTCGCGGCGATGGTTCACGGCAGACGCGTGCGTTAGCATTCATCGGCGATGTCGTCTCGCAGGACGGCCGCACCGTCCCCGAACTGTTCATCGTCGACATTCCCGACGACGTCACGGCCTGTGGCGACATGCCGCTCTGTGGCACTCCGTTGACACGCCCTGCGCCGCCGCGATACACCGCACAGCGACGATTGACGGAAACGACAGAGAGAAAATACCCGGGGCTTGGCAGCGTCCGACATTGGCCGCGTAGCAGTCCCGATGGCAGCAAGATTGCGTTTCTGATGCGCGATGATGCGGGGCGAACGCAGCTGTGGCTTGCCTCGCCGACCGAACCAGGGTTCCGTCAACTCACTGACAATGATTTCCCCATCGAGTCCGCGTTTAGTTTCCGTGCCGATGGCGCTGCGATCGCCTGTGCTGCGGGCGTCTGCGTCTGCGAAGTGGATATCACCGACGGCACTACCACCCCGATCACCGCAGAATCGGATCCTGCCAGTGCACCACGTCCCGAAGCGGTGGTTTATTCCCCCGACGGAAAGCATGTCGCATTCCTGCGCCCTGATCGCTCGATCGCAGGGGCCCCCAACCAGATTTTTGTCGCCGAGACGCGTTTGGGGTGAGTGAGGGCAAAACGGTTGGCAAGTTTCGCAACGAAGATACGATCCCTAGTGCGCCTCGAGCCAGTTGTCGCCGATCCCCATCTCGACCACGATCGGTACGCTCATCGGCATCGCCGTCTTCATCGCTTGTTCGATCACCGGCATTACCACTTCGCTTTCCGACTTAGGCATGTCAAAGACGATTTCGTCATGCACGGTCAGCAGCATCTTGGTCTTGAAGTCACCTTCGGTCAGTGCTTCGTGGACACGGATCATTGCCAATTTCAGCATATCGGCTGCGGTGCCCTGAATCGGGCTATTCATCGCCAAACGCTCGGCCGCGCTGACCACCGTTTTGCTCTTGGAATTGATGTCGCGGATATAGCGGCGACGCCCCGTCCGCGTGGCCACATAGCCGTGCTCTTTAGCAAACGCGATCGTGTCGTCAATGTATCGCTGAACGCCGGGGTACTTTTCAAAATAGTTGGCGATCAACTCGTTGGCTTCACCACGAGGAATGTTCAGCCGTTGTTGCAGTCCAAATCCTGAGATGCCATAGATGATGCCAAAGTTTACGGTCTTGGCCTTGTCACGCATCTCACGCGTCACCTCTTCAGGGTCGACCTTGTAGACCTTGCTCGCCGT
>NZ_JBFHFD010000198.1:0-13460 GCF_041583735.1 Novipirellula sp. | reverse complement strand
GTACCACGATGACGTGGAAAGCATCCAACTTGTGTCACAAGCCGTTGTACTTCGAAGATGTCAACCTCGAGCGTTACGGTCACACCCGTGGACCGCTGTGGCAACCGGTTGTTTCGTCTGCTCATTTCTTTGTCAACATCGCGGTGTTGCCTTACAAGATGGGCGTGCATGCACCGAACGAATGCCAATACGCTCTGGGGTACTATCGCCCCGGCAATTGCGCTCCGTGGATCAAGCCTCCGGTGCCGATCAGTTTGCGAGGTGGTTTGACGCAAGCCGCCGCGATGACCGGAGCCTTCTGGTTGATCCCATAAGCGAGTCCATCGACGCAGAAGCATTTCCGATCCTTGGTCCTGGCGGTCAAGGATCGTTCAAAACGCCTAACTCAACCAGCAACTCCCTCGATTCACGAAGTCAGCACTGCTTGTCGTTCGTGAATGAGGACGGAGCAGAGTCTGAGCGAAGAATCTCGAGCCCAGGTATTTGCGGCCTGGGTATTTCGAGCCCAGGCATTTCGGGCCTGGGAGCAGCGATGGCGGGATAACAAGATCCGCGACGCCAGAGAAGATCCGAGCGGTGATGAATTGCTAGACGTATTTTTCGAGCAGTTTGGCGAGTTGCTCGGGATTGTCGTCTTCCTGCAATTTGGCGATCTGGTCCTCTTTCAGACCAATTTTGGCCAAGTGACTGGTCAGCCGCTTCCAGACTTGAGCTCGCTTTTTGCCTTCGCTGAGGTACAGTTCGGTGACCGCCTCTTGGGCCTTCTGAAGCCCAATGGAATCGCGATTTTCGTAGTAATTCTTGATAATCTTTTCTTGATGCCGAGTGCGTTCGGTCATTGTCACTCCGAAGTGGATGGTGGCTAAAAAATTTTGAGTGGAGGAAACTTTCGTTTTCCGTCCCGTTTTGAATGCAGGCCGTGCGGATTTGCCGCAGGCGGGTTATTCCCGTTTGGGGCATCACCGAAGGGGCAAATCTCGATTCTGGACTGTACCCAGTTATCGGTCATGGGTCAGTTATTCTATAGTAGCGATGATCCGAGGCCGGGCTAGCGTCATGATTGGCCGATGATTCACAACGGCTTCCGCACGCGGTGAGACGTTGGGGATGCGATTGCCCGTCTAATTTTGCTTTTTATTAAAGAGACCTTCTAGCGATGACAGTTTGCCGTGGTGTGCGAGGCGCGACCAGCGTTGAGAAAGATGATCGTGATCAAATTCTCACCGCGACTCGTCAATTACTTGCCTTGATGATCCGCCAAAACGAGATCGAATCGGCGGACGTTGCGAGCGCCTTCTTTACGGTCACTTCCGACTTGACGGCCGAGTTTCCCGCCTTGGCAGCCCGCCAACTCGGGTGGCTCGAAGTACCGCTGTTGTGCGGCTACGAAGTGTCGGTCGAAGGCTCGTTGCCGCGTTGTATCCGGGTCATGTTGCACTGGAATACCGACAAGCCTCAATCCGAAATCCATCACGTTTATCTGCACGAAGCCAAGCGATTGCGCCCTGATCTCTCCAAATACCCGCCAGTGGATTTCGAGGAACTTGAGTGTTGGATTCAGGATCATTTGAGCGCCGAAGGCTAGGAGGCAACCTTGGCTTCATCACCACGGATTCGTTGGAAACCCGATACCGCCCTTTCGACGATTCACGCTGCCTATTCGGTTGCCGTGGGGGCCGCTTGTACCGACGAAAAACTCGAGCAGGCGCTTGTGCCCTGCGTCACGCAGATCAACGAGCGTTTGCTTTCGTCGTCAATTGATATGCGCGGCTTTTGGAGTCGTTTGGTTCGCGAATCGATTGGTTGCGTCGAAACGCGGGCGGCTTGCGAAACCGCGCTCGTCGCGTCGGGGTGCAGCGCACTTCAAGTCGACCAGACCAGTCGTGGGATCGTTCGCCAATTGGATGAATGCCGCATCGTTGTTCGCGATCGCTTCCCCCGTTTGCTCGATCAGCTCGAATTGCGATCCCGACCCCTCCGCGAGCGCTGGGACACCGTCGGTCGTGGTGTGTTGAACCAAGTCGCCAAGCAGATTTGGGGGCAAAGTCCACCGAAGAATTGGTGGCCAGCCAGTGTCGATGGCTTGTTCGTCCAGCCGCTACGAGGCGGCGACGGCGGATTCGAACCGGGCAGCGACGAAGGCAAGAACGCTGCGATTTGGATCGAGGCGATGTTGACCGATGTGTTGCCCAACGTACCTGAGGTGGTGCGGGTCGCGTGGTTGGTCACGCGAGTCGCAATTGAACAACATATTGCTCAAAAATCGTTGACCTCTAAACCGGGCGACAGCACGTTTGGGCGTCCCGCATCGTTGACGTCGGCATGGGCGTTTGCCTCGGTGCCGATCGTGCTGCGGTCTGCAGCGGAGCTGGATCTCGTGCCTGGCAGTGCCCTGCCGATTTCTGCAGCAACCCGATTGTGGCGACTCAGTGATGCGGCGATCGCCGGCGATGTGCTCTCGCAGTGGTGGGAAAAACTCGATCGTGATCCGCAACCGTTGCCGGTCGCGCTCAAGTCGCTGTCGCAAGCAATCGAGGAAAACAAGCTGATCTCGCCTCCGGCCGAGCCCTTTTAGGGCAACACTGCGAAGCATTTTCAGTAGTGGAACGCGTCAAGAGTCTCGGGGGGGTATACGTCGATCGGACGAAAGCCGTTGACAGAAAAGGGGGCGTTTTCGTAGAGCGGATGTCTCGACTCGCGATTTAGCCGCAATAGCCTGTTTCCGATATTCCGGATTCTTTTGCTACCTCTTTCGCCACATTGATATTACGATGTCTTAAAATGAGACGATCAAAGGTCCGGTGATTGCATTCGTAAGCAGGAGCCGCCGGGCTGCTCGAACGGTTTCGAGTGTTCAAGACGCCAAGAAGCGACAGATGACAGCATATTTGATGGTGCGCAGCGGGCCTCAGAAAGGCCGGCAATTTACTCTGGACTCTGAACGGCCGATGCATATCGGGCGAGGGAAGAGTTGTGAAATCATGCTGACGGACCCCGTCAGTTCGCGTTTCCATGCCGTCATCTATTTCGAGGATGGCAATTGGCATTTACGTGACACCAGCAGCCGCAATGGGACCTTGGTCAACGACCAGAAAACCGACCATGCTCGGATGCTAAACCACCACACGGTCAAAATTGGTGCCACCGAGCTCGAGTTGGTCGAGCCCGCGGGGGAATCGACCGAAGAGACATCGCTTACCCAAACGATTGCGTGGGAGTCGGTCAAGACCGAGCATCGCTGGACCGCCGATGACGAAGATCCGATCGCCAAAGTTGCTGCGACAGGCCATTTGATGGATCTGTATTCGCTGAGTCTCAGTTTGCTGCGTTGTGAAAGTCCCGACGAGGTGATCAGCACGCTGATTGAATTGCTTCGCGATCGAACCGATGCGGACGTGGTTGGATTGTCATTCGATTCCGGTGACGGACGGTTGAAACCGCGACGTGTGGAGCCCGCCGATGCAGCCGACTTGGTGACCATCGAAAAATCGCTGCTCAAGCGAATCGTCAAAGAGGGAGAAGCGGTTTGGATCAATGATCCGGCAAAGTCGGACGCCAGTGAAATGAGCACCACGGGCAAGGATCAAATGTGGTCCGACATTATCTATGCCCCGATCGGTAGCGACGATACCAACGTCGGAGTGTTGCAGTTGTATCGTCGTGAACCCAAATTCAGTGAATCACAATTTGAATTGACCGTTGCCGCCGCCCGTTTGTTATCGATCGGGTTGAGCCAAGCGTTCGAGCGTGATTCGTTGCGAGCCGATCGCCGGCGGATCGCGGACCGCAACGCCGATTCGGACGAACTGGTCGGATCCAGCGCCGTGATGCAGAAGTTAAAGGAGCGGATCGAACGCGTTGGCAACGCCAGCGGCAGTGTGCTGATTCGTGGGGAAAGCGGGGTTGGCAAGGAATTGGTGGCCCGCGCTGTGCATCGCGCTAGCCGACGCTCCAAGCGGCCGATGTTAACCGTCAACTGTGCCGCGATTCCTCATGATTTGATCGAAAGTCAATTGTTTGGTCATCGCAAAGGATCGTTCACCGGCGCCGACAGCGACCATATCGGTTGGTTCCAGCAAGCCCATACGGGGACGTTGTTTCTGGACGAGGTGGGCGAATTGACGCTCGAAGGCCAAGCGAAACTGTTGCGAATCCTCGAAGGGCATCCGTTTTTGCCTGTCGGTGCGACCGAAGAGGTGTTGGTCGATGTGCGGGTGATCGCCGCGACCAACCGTGACTTGGCCGAATTTGTCCGCGAAAAACGTTTCCGAGAAGACCTGTTTTATCGGCTCAGTGTGTTCGAACTGCTCGTGCCGCCGCTGCGTGATCGTGGCGACGATATCGAATTGTTGGTTGGTCACTTTTTGGAGCATTTTCGCCGCCAACATGGTCGCCCCCTGTTGGCGATCAGCGACGAAGCACGAACGAGATTGCTGGAATACGCTTGGCCCGGCAACGTGCGTCAATTGCGAAACGTGATCGACAGCGCGGTCGTGATGGCCGATGATCCGGCAATCGAAGCGGACGACCTCGGGCTGCGTGATGCGGGGTTGAGCCGACTGGACACCCTCCGTTTGGATGAGTGGGAGCGTCGGCTGATCCGTAAGGCGCTCGAGCGTACCGGCGGCAGCGTCCCCGAGGCGGCAGCTTTGCTGGGAATTAGCCGTGCGACCGCGTACCGCAAGATCACCGAATACCAGATCGATCGCTAAGCTAGCGAGCGTGGAAATCTCGCCGCAACCGGCAAACGTCGGTCATTTTGGCCTGTTTTCCGCGTTTCTAGCCCAATTAGCCCTCGCTTCCTCTTGTCAAATTGGACCCCGCAGGCGACACTTTCGGGCTTCCTCGAATTCGATGTGTGAACGCCTGGTGTCAATGGTCGACACCAGTACAGGGGACAAGGCGGTAATCGCCGTCCCCATGCGGATCGCACGCTGGCAGCAGTTCGCTTGCAGATTTTGTCTCTGAGCGGCTTCACTCCTGCCGATGTCCCCAAGCCGCGTCCTGGACGCAAAAAGGTAAAGCAGTATGGCCCGATATACAGGCCCCAAAGCAAGAATCAACCGTCGCCTCGGCGCCCTTCTTTATGAAACAGCCGGTGCTGCACGCGCACTGGACCGACGTAACACCCCGCCCGGGATGCACGTTCGTGGACGTCGCCCGAGTAACTACGGGATGGCGTTGATGGAGAAGCAAAAGATCAAGCACTATTACGGTTTGGGCGAGCGTCAGCTTCGTCGTTACTTTGATGCGGTTGGTCGTAAATCGGGTAACACCGGTGAATTGTTGCTGTTGATGTGCGAGCGTCGTTTGGACAACGTGGTTCGCCGCGTTGGTTTCACTAAGACTCGTCCTCAAGCTCGTCAAGGCATCACGCACGGTCACTTTCGCGTTAACGGCGTGAAGGTCACCAAGCCCAGCTACCAGCTTCGCCCTGGCGATATCATCGAAGTCCGTGGTCGTGAAAACTTGAAGAATCTTTATCGCGGTGTGATCGCCAATGCGTCGCCCGACGCCCTGGATTGGGTCACCTTCGATAGCGAAAACCTGAAGGCTACCGTGCTGGGACTTCCTGGACCAAGCGACATTAGCTTGCCCGTGGATGCGAACAGCGTCGTCGAATTCTTGTCACGATAAGCGTTCGCGATTCTGCGTTTCCCCTTGCGTGCCGTCCTTGCGTGCCGATCCTTGCCTGCCGATTCCCCCACTCGAGTGCGTGTCACCGCGTGGGGGGGCTCTGCATGCGTGTGGAGCCCGCTTGGTACATGGTCATTGATGCGAACCGGCAATTTAGGTTGCCGGTTCTGTTTATAATGACGTCTCCCTTGGCCTTGTCACCGATCTCGTTGGTTGCGACAGGCTGTCTTTACGAATCGTCCTAGTCGTTTTTTGAGAGGCAATCTCCTCTGATGCATAGTCCTGTTGTTGTTCTCGGTGGTGGTCCTGGTGGTTACGCGGCTGCGTTTTTGGCTGCCGACGAAGGCCTTGATGTGACGATTGTCGAAGCCGAGCCTCGTCTCGGTGGTACCTGTCTGCTCCGCGGCTGTATCCCCAGCAAGGCGCTTCTGCATGTGGCCAAGGTGATCAGCGAAGTGGATGAGCTGCGTGAAGATTGGGGCGTCGTGTACGACGAAAAGCCCAAGATCGATGTCGACAAAGTGCGAGCGCGCAAAGACAAAGTGATCTCGAATTTGACGGGCGGCTTGGGCCAATTGGCAAAACGCCGCAACGTGACCGTTATCCGAGCGCGGGGCACGTTCCTAAACTCGACCACGCTGAAACTCGAAGGCGATGACGAATCGATCCCCGAGGGTGGCGAATTGACGTTCGATCACTGCATCGTGGCGACCGGCAGCGTGCCAGCGATGCCGCCCGCGTTCGACATTGGCAGCGACCGTGTAATGGACAGCACCGGAGCTCTCGCTCTTGCCGATATCCCTGAAACATTGTTGGTGGTCGGGGGTGGTTACATCGGTTTGGAAATGGGCAGCGTGTACGCTCACCTTGGTTCGAAAGTCACCGTGGTCGAGCTCAGCGAAGGCTTGTTGCCCGGAGCCGATCGCGATCTCGTCAAACCGCTCGCTAAACGCATCAACAAAATGTGCGAAGGCCGCGTGCTGCTCAATACCAAGGTCGGCTCGCTCGCCGAAGATGGCGACAAGATCCAGGTGACGTTTGTAGGTCCCGCCCACTTTGGGCACGAGAAATTTGACCGCGTCCTGATCAGCATCGGACGTCGTCCTGTGACTCGCGGTCTCGGACTGGAAAACACAAGCGTGGTGGTCAATGAGCGTGGCTTCATTGAATGTGACGCCCAACAACGTACCGCTGATCCGCATATCCTTGCGATCGGCGACGTTGCAGGCGATCCGATGCTCGCTCACAAAGCGACGCACGAAGGCCGCGTGGCAGCCGAAGTTCTCGCGGGCAAACCCGCAGCGTTTGATAAAGTGGCAATCCCTGCGGTGGTCTTCACCGATCCCGAAATTGCTTGGGCCGGTTTGACCGAAGACGAAGCCAAGGCGGCCGGTCGCAAAGTCGACGTCGAAGTTTATCCGTGGGCGGCGAGTGGCCGTGCCCAAGCTTTGAACATCACCGATGGTTTGACCAAATGGTTGGTCGATCCCGAGACCCAACGCGTGGTCGGTTGTGGCATCGTCGGCAGCGGTGCGGGCGAATTGATCGCCGAAGCCGTGTTGGCGATCGAGATGGGCTGCGAAGTGCACGACATTACCGAAAGCGTTCACCCGCATCCGACGCTCAGCGAGACGTTGATGAATGCAGGCGAAGTCCACTTCGGTACGGCTACCGAAATCTACAAGCCGAAAAAGAAGCCTGCTGCCGCAGCCAGCTAAACAGCGGCGTCGCGGAAGTCATCGGCGCGGCCGTGTTACCTCTCGGGGCGATTACTCCAATCGCCCATTCCCCAACTTGTGACCAAACGCTTCCAATCCTCGATCAACGCGCCTAACAAAAAGGTCGCGTTTTGAGCGTAGCGTGGGACGAGTCGTTTGGGATCGCTGCACATTCGGTAAGCCCATTCCATACCGATTTTTTGCCATGCGATCGGAGCTCGCTTGGCCGTTCCAGCGATAAAGTCAAAGGACGCGCCGAGCTGGATGCTAACGGGGATCCCCAGTCGCTTATAGTTTTCGTGGATCCACTTCTCGCCTTTGGGTTGCCCAAACGCAACCAGCAAGATTGCGGCGCCGGACTTCTTGATGCGTAGATCTTGTTCGCCTTGTTCGCTCTCGCTGAGTGGCCGAAACGGAGGCGACTCGACACCCGAGATTTTGAGCCCGGGATACATCGCTTGTAGCTTCTTGGCACATTGCTGTGCCACGCCTTCTTCGCCCCCCAAAAAATAGATGCCCCATCCGTTATCGCTGCATCGCTCGGCAAGGTGGTAGATCATTTCGCTGCCAGCGACCCGTGCGGGAAGCGGTTCCTTGGACAGTCGGCTGCGCAAAACAATCGGTTGTCCGTCGGCAAGGATCATGTCCGCATCGTCGGTGATCGTTGCCATCTCGGGATCGCGATGATGCAGCATGCAGTAGTTCAGATTTGCGGTGATCACGTAGCTTGGGATGCGTCGCTGAACCAAGCATTCGATTCGGTCCACCGCTTCGGCAAGCGTGAGGTGATCAAAGGGGATATCCCAGACCTCGCTGCGGATCCGGTCCGGCAGCGGAGGGGCCGGTTGCGGCAACGCCGCGGCAGCGGAATCGCTTTGCACGCTTGAATTGCGAGGTTCATTCATTGCAGGCACAGCCACGGGAATGCCAAAGGGAGCTACAGACGAAGTGTAATTCATTGCTCGGTTTGTTTCCGCAATTGGATGGGTCAAGAAAATCAGATCGTGAAATGGGGGGGGTTGGGTGCACCGCGTGACGAAACGCGTGTGACTCTGAACGCTACGTCACTGCAAACGACCGTTTCCCTCGGATCGCCGAAGCCCCGCTGGGAACTTTGAGCTCTTTTGCCGGATCGTCCGGTTGTAGGGAATTCGCGGGTTCGTCAAAGTAACGCGCATGAATGATCGAAAAATGATCGTAATCTCGGTGGAGGGTTTGGCGGCATCC
The DNA here is from genome assembly GCF_041583735.1 of Novipirellula sp. Taxonomy (NCBI): domain Bacteria; kingdom Pseudomonadati; phylum Planctomycetota; class Planctomycetia; order Pirellulales; family Pirellulaceae; genus Novipirellula; species Novipirellula sp. Next base: position 4,878 of record NZ_JBFHFD010000198.1, on the reverse strand, counting down.
GCACTCGGTTGCTACGGGGCTTCGTGGAATGAAACGCCTGCGATCGACCTGCTCGCCAGTCGCGGTTGTGTGTGGGATCGAGCGATCGCCGAACATGATGACGGGCTGAAAATGCTTGCGGATTGGTTGGCTCCGCCGCCGTCGCATGCCCCCGACCACTGGATCGCACGCTGGAACGAACAAGGCCCTGTGGAATTGATCACCGACGATCCTCGTTTGTCGCAGCAATCGCTGGACAACGACTTTGATCAAACTTGGTTGATCGAATCGGATCCGCCGGATGTCGACACGCTGCCAGCCGAAGAGATCGAAGAAACGCACCTCGCCAGCCTATTTGCGGGGCTGTTTGCTCGCATCGAGGATCCCGATCCTGCGGCCCTTTGGTGGTTGCATACGCAATCGTTGGTGCGATCTTGGGATGCGCCGCGATGGTTGGTGCCGTTGGATGCCGATGAACTGTACGCAGGCGAGCCCAGCGAGGAATTAGATCTGCTGCCCGAAACCGATGTGGCATTGGATGAAGCCGAGTGCGAAATGCCCCCGTGGGTCTTTCCCGACGTGGTGCCGCCGCAATTGAAATTGACCGAGCATTCGCATCCCGACCTTGCCGTCGCCTGGATGCGAACGTACGGCTGCCAAGTCCGCTTGTTGGATCGGATGTTAGCGTTGCTGTTGGAGTACGCTGCCGATTGGGATCCGATTGTGGTGCTGGTGGGGACCAGCGGGTTTAGTCTTGGGCAAAACCAAACGATTGGTTATCGCGCAGGGCCGCTGCGTAGTTGCCACCATCGCGTGCCGATGATCGTCAGCGATCTAGGCCCCCTGCGTGAAAAGCGAGTGGTCAATGCGAAATCGCTTGCCATGCTGCTTGCGAAGATCAAGACGCAACCGGATACGCTGATCGATCCAGCGGCCTGGGCGAGTAACGATTCGGAATTCGAGCCACGCGTGATCACTCGTGACGACAAAGGGTCGATCGCGGTGACCACGTCGCGGTGGTACCACGTTCAAGATGCGGATCAGCAGGATCGGCTGTATTTAAAGCCGGATGATCTAGAGGACCAGAACGACGTCAGCCGGTTGCGCCCCGATATCGTCGATTTGTTAGGCGATTGACGTTCGTAGCGATGCGGCGAACGTGTGGTTTTCGTAGCGGAGGGGCGCGAGCCGCCCGGTCAAAATCGAACGTTTTACTCGCTGCCACCGGACCGGGCCCCGCGGCGTGCCGCTACCTAAAGCGGATGGGATTGGGCTTGCTTCTCTTCATCGCATAAAAGGCTTGCCGTCAACGCACAAAAAAACCTCGCCGATCCAAGGGGATCGACGAGGTTTCAAGATCTTCTCTGGCTTAACCTAACGCGAGGTTAAACCGGTCGCGACTAGATGTCGGTGTTAGCGTCAGCTTTTGGCGCTGGAGGTGCATCGCTGCTGCTTTCTGGAGCAGGAGCAGGTGCAGCTTCTGGAGCTGGAGCCGCTTCAGCAGCAGCACCGGTGGTAACGCTGCCAGGAACGAGAGTTTCGCCTGGAGCAAGGTCGTAGCCTTCGCTGCTTTCAACTGCAACAGGAGCTTCGCCACCACAGCAAGGAGCTGCAGGTGCAGGGGCAACAACGTCGCCACCACAGCAAGGAGCTTCAACTACAGGAGCTGCTTCGCAGCAAGTTGGCTCTGCTGCACATCCACAGCTGCTCTTGCGATTGCGAAGCTTGCTGAACAAGCCGCAATGCTTCTTGTGGCCACAGGTTGGCTCGGGGCAGCAAACAGGTGCTGGAGCTGGCTCGCAGCAAACGGGTGCTGGAGCTGGTTCGCAGCAAACAGGTGCTGGAGCTGGTTCGCAGCAAACAGGTGCTGGTGCTGGTTCGCAGCAAACAGGTTCAGCAACACAGCAAGGAGTTGCGTGCTTGGCTTTCAAGCGTGCGAACAGTCCACCGCCACAGCTTTTTTCAACAGCACAACCGCCGCACGACGGTTGAGCGCATCCACCGCCACACTGTTTGGCGTGCAGTCGGCTGAAAAGTCCACCGCCATGGTGTCCTGCTTCAGCGGTTTCGCTCATGACTACTGCCGCACCGATTAACAGTGCGAATGCGGCAATGCCGCTCACCACAGTCCGATTCATAAAGATCTCCCAAGTGTTCGGAGTTTGGTGCGATCCGAATTCGCACATCAAAATTGTTAAGGCCATAATCCCACGGCCCATCGCGTCGATCCAACCGCCGATAACATCATCGACTACCGAAAGATCATCGAACCGTGTTCCAGCCCCCCGCACCCTTTTAAGATGGGGGGTATAGGTTGGCTTTACGGCTCGCGCAATTTCGCCGCTACAGTAACCTTGGGAAAAATCGTGTCAATCCACCCAATACGATCCGTGAAAGGATTTTTTGCCTGAATTCGATGGCGGACGAAATCCGGCATTTTGTGTGCCACAGCACACAAATTGTGAAGCTAGGTAAGATTGTCACAAAGATTGTGGCCAAATCCCGCCAAATTTGAGCGTTTTTGGTTGGGGTTATGCCGATTTTTCCGGCCACAGCAGGCCGTTTGGGTGGGGATTGCCCTCGACACAATGCGGGGCAAAGCAGTGAACAAAAGGCAAGGATAAATTTTGCCGGAATTCTTAGCGAGAAAGCGCTTCGGAGGCTGGTTTGGCCGCCTGAGTGCCATTTTCGCTTGTGGTTTCGGATCCCTCGCTTCCTGCGAGCAGCTTGGCCATTTCCTCGCCGTTTTCGAAATCGATCACGATTGGTGGCTCGGTCGGATCGATTTCCATCGCCAGTCCCGAGATTCGCCATCCTGATGCTTCGCGTTGCACTGCCCAGACGACTTCGAAGTCGTTTTGGGTGCCTTCAGGACCTGGTTCGGTCCAGATGCTTTGCACCAACATCGAATTGGGTTCATTAGGCACTTCACGCGCCTGGGTCACGTTAAAACGAGCGTCAGGCGAGCCGATGGGCTGGACCGTGCGTCCAATTCGTTTGAGTTCCGCTTGAGCTCGCTGAGTCAGCAATTCGCCGGCGCCAGAGTTCTCTCCGCCGCGACGAACTTGATCCAAAAATTGGCTCACCACGTCGGTTGCCGAGGTTTCGGCAGGCGATTTGGCCGATGTGGTAGCGACGTTTGTATTGGGGGATGCCTGTTGAGCAACTTCCTCGGATCCGCCACAACCGACGGTTGCGAACAGTAGGGAAGCAAACAGGGTAGAGTTCAACAAAATCCGGGTCATAGCGAAGGCCATCAAAATGGAGGAAGATCAGGCATGGATTCTGGTAAATAAGAAACCAACCAAGGGGGCGTCAAGGTAGATCCGGTGCGTTAGAAGCCGGGCCAGCGGTGCGGGGCCAGCTTTGCGGGGCATCGCAACGGAACGTCGCCGATGACCCTAACGAAAAAGGAAGCTGGAGGGAAAGACCAAGATCCTCGACACGGATGCGAATCCTCAGTCGCGACAGATTGGTTTTAAAGTGGACTTCGGGCCATTTGCGAAGTGAACTTCGGGCTAGAAGTGGACTTCGGGCTAATTGCGAAGTGGACTTCGGGCCAGCGTTCAGATTCGGCTACCGCCGGCAATCGCTTTTCCGCACAATAGCCGCTTGGTTTGAAAGACCAACTCCCGAAAATTACTTACCCACGAAATCTTGCCCACGAACTATTGAAAGCAAACGAAGCTCATGCCCTCCAATGAAGACAACGTGATCGCGGTCGATGGACTCCGTGTCGATCTTCGCAATCGATCTCTTGCCGCCTTCTTAGCTTGGTTGCTGCCCGGTGCGGGACATTATTACCAGGGACGCACCAGCAAGGCGGCGCTGTTTTTCGTTTGCATTCTCTCCACTTGGGTCCTTGGGTTCGCGCTGGGTGGGGGGCACGTGGTGTACGCGTCCTGGCAGCCTGGCGACAAACGATGGCATTACTTTCTACAAGCGGGCGTGGGAGCGGTCGCGTTTCCTGCGTTGGTACAAGGAAACCGGATGCGGGGGATGACGGAAAACGGCCGAACCCTTAATCGTTACGAGCCCTTGTGGGGCGGCTTTATGGCTCCGCCACGTCGGCCGGTGATTGAAAGCAATGCCGACGATGTCTCCGCATGGTTTGCTCGCCACGGCGCGGGCTACGAGATGGGAACCTGGTACACGGTGATCGCAGGACTCTTGAATATTTTGGTGATCTATGATGCTTTCGGAGGTCCGTTGTCGGTTCCTATCAGCGGACGCAAAAAGGAAAGCGACGGCGAGAAAGACGAGAGCAAAGTGGGGGACGATGCCGAAAATCCTTCGCCTAACCCGGAATCCAATGCCTAGACTAAATAGGGAAACTTCGAAGCAGACGCGAAGAAGTCGTTCGGTATCACCCGACGATTCCGCCTCTCCTGCTTTGTTTGAATGCGGATTGCCAACCCAGCGATCGCAAGCTTGTTGTGCTCAACGGACCATCGCGTCTTATTATTTCTTATTACACTTTGCAGCGAATTGATTGACGATGCTTTCCATCTCCCCCACCTACCTGCTGTACTTTGTGCCTTTGTTGATTTCGATCTCGTTGGTGTTTGGTGCGACGCGTCATGAGGACAATTCGTTGATCATTAAGCATGCGTTGGGTACGGGGCGTTGGATCTGTGGGTTTATGGCGTTCATTTTTGTGGTCCTTTGCATTTTGAATTGGATGATTTAGTGCGAGTTCTGACTCTGGGTGCCGGAACGGTAGGCCGCTGGATCGCCGACATTCTTTGTCGCCGTCGACACAGCGTGACGGTGGTCGACAACGATCCGGCAAACGTTCGCCGAATTAACAGCGAATTGGACGTCCGCGCGATCCAAGGCAACGCTTCGCAAAGCACGGTACTATTTCAAGCCGATGTGTGTAGTGCCGACATCGTGTTG
>NZ_JBFHFD010000197.1:0-13462 GCF_041583735.1 Novipirellula sp. | reverse complement strand
TTGCTGAGCACGATTTAATTGCATCGGTTGGTAACGATCTGAATTCACGAATTCGTCGAAATCAAACGTCACAAGTCGAAAGTACACTTTTTCGACGTTGCGGTAGCGAACATCGACGGTCGGCCAGGGGGCGTTCCATACACGTTCGGTCGTGATCGAGGCCGAGGGAGCTTCGATCTGTTTGATCAAGTTGTAGCAGCGGTTACCACCAACACTGTTGGGATGCCGAGCCAAGCCTTGCTCTGCGATTTCTTTGGCTTTGACAAATTCGTTTTCACTATGCAAAACGGCCGCCAGATTATGTAACGCGCGAGCCGAGATCACATGCGACGCATGCTCGTCGGCAAACCGTTTCAGTGCCGATTTGTAGCGAGCCGCTTTCTCTTCGCCAAAGGCGTGGTTGTAGGCGAATTCGAGCCGGTGCAGGTCGGCATCAATGAAAGCCGATCGATCGTCGTCGTCGCGGTGAAATTTCAAGAGTTGTTGATACAACTGGATCGCTTTTAACTTTGGCGAATCGGTGTCCTCGGTCGTGGGGGTCCAGTTTTCAAAATCTTGGGCCACTGCAAATACCGGGCTGTCGGCTCGCAGATCAAATGCATCTTCGCTGCGTGCACCGGCTTGTTCTGCGGACGAGTAAAACTCGAGAGCTTCGTGGACCAGGAAATCCCAAAGCGTGGGGCGATAGTCGTCTGGCGCCGTTCCTGCTTCGATCAATTCGTCGTATTGGGTGATCGCCGTGTTTTGCAGCACTTCGGTATTTTCGAGTGCTTTGTCAAATTGTTTCGCGGTGACTTCCAAAATTCGCGGCAAATCCCACGTGTTGATGTCATCACTGACTGGGGCATCGGTTTGCGTCCGCTGCATGAACCGCCAGCGATTTTGCTGAAAATAATGCCAGTACCAATGGGCGATGATCGCCTGCATCATCGGCTGCATTTCCGCAGGTGACTGCTCGATCTCGGCTTGCATCCGAGCAATTTTCTCTTCCGGCCGATTGCCTTGGATCGTGCCTTCGAGCGAAATTTTCATCCCGATCGCCTTAATCGCCTCGTCGTAATTTTTGGCGGATTTGGCTTTCTTGATAATCGGTTCCAGCTTTTCCACGGCGGTTTTGGGCAGCCCCTGATTGATGGCATTTTGAACCTCGGTCCAGCTTGGATCGGTGGGCTCGGCAGCCCACAACCAAGTGGCACATAACAGCACAAAAACGCTGGCAAAACCGAACTTTTGAAAGTTAGAGATGCGGTAAGACAAGAGGGAACTCGCGCGTTGGGGGTGGCTAGAGAAGGTGCGTCAGTCTGATGTTAACGAACATCAGGCCGTTTTATTAGCCGGAAAAATTTTTAAATCTTTGGCATCGCGGCACCCGCCACCGGGGGCATGTCCGACGGCTTTTTCAGTCCCCGATTGCGATCGCAATTTGCCGCGAACGTGTTAGACGCAGCCCGCGCAGAAAATATCCACGCGAGTGACAAAAAGATGGGAATCCGTACTGCAGATACGATTCCCAATGCGGCCTCCTCGGATCGCCCCCCACTCGCTACGACAGCAGCCCCCACAGTGTGCGGATCGATAGCGCGATCACGACGACGAGCCCAAACCAGCACAGAACTTTGATGGCGATCGGAACTCGAACGGTAAGCTTTTGTAACTGCCACACGATCACGATCGCAAGGATCGGGAAACAGAGCACGGTCAACGCTTGGGCGATCACAATAAAGCTGACCAAGTTAATCCCCGTGATCGTCACAGTGCTGGCGACCAACCAACCCAACAATAGGGCTGCGATCGTCGAGGTGCGAACGCTTGCCGAGGACATTTTGCTGCTCAGTCCGATGGCGTCACAAAAGACCACGCCACCAATCAACGCATTGACAAGAAACGAGCTTGCCGCCCCGGCAAAAATTCCCAGCGAGAAGACGATCTTGGCCCATGTGCCAAACAGCGGTTCAAGCGACATCGCCACCATGCTGGCGTCGGTTAATTCACTCGGCGGGATCACGCCATGCAGTGCGGTGGCGGCAGTAATGAAAATCATTCCGGTGATCAGTGCGAGCGAGGCGATGCCGACAAAACTGTCGACCAGTCCGACTCGCAAATCTGCTTGCGTCCACCCTTTCTCTTTGACTTGGTAAGACTGGTAAAACGCTCCCGCGACCGAGAATGTTGTCGCAATCATCGCTCCGATACTGAGCCATGACACAGCCGCCGCGGTACCACCCGATGCGCTTGCGTCGCCGCCGGAGGCAAGCTTCGGAATCAATCCCATACCGATCTCGCTGATCGATGGCTGTGATGCGATCATGCTTAGTCCGAATGCGACCACCATCATGCCGACCAACACCGCCATCATCCGTTCCACCAAACGGTACAGATCATGGCGTCCTAAAACGACGATCGCGATAATTAAGAGATTGACCAAGAACAATAGCGATGTTTTCGCTAGCGGGCTGAGATCATCCAGCGTCGAGGGGCCGACAAAGCCTCCGGCCGCCATCAGCATCGCGTTGTTATTGGAAGCTTGGAAAAGCGTGATCGCAATCATCAGCGACCCGCCCACGATCCACGCCGCAGGCCGACCAAATGTGTCCGCGACACTCTGGCAGAGCGTCTTTTGGTTACAGACCCCAATCATCATCGAGCCCATCGTCATGCCGATCATCAGCAACCCGGCAAACGGCACCACCCACAGCAAATCGAGTCCATATTCACACCCCACCCGGCTGGCACTGACAATGCTGCCGGGGCCCAACACCACGGCTGCCACGACAATCGCCGGCCCGACTCGGGTGAACCAACTGAACCAATTTTTCGGCGGCGATGCAGAAATTGAGTCATCACTCGCAACAGCCGTGTTTGTTTCGCTATGATCTACCACAATCGTTTACCAAAAGTACAAAAAAATCAGCCAGTCCTTCTGGCCTGCAGCAACATGTTATAGTCAATCTCTATAGAGATTTGGGGCCACCAGCGTTTCGCAGCCCTAAATCTGTTGATCTTCACTATTATTTTTACGACCGGCATTTCCACAGCCGGTATTTCCACCACGCAGACGCTCAGGGGATCTTCCTGAGCGCTCCGATCCCACCTTAACGTTAGAGTGATGATGCGTACGATTCTAGCCGCTGATCGAACCGCCATGGGCCACTGGGTCGCCAAACATGCAGCCGAAGTGATCCGAACCGCGATCCAACAACAGGGACACGCCACGATTGTGATCGCCACGGGGGCGTCCCAATTCGAAGTGCTGGGCGAACTGGTCAAACAGCCCGGCATCGACTGGGGCGCGGTTACCGGTTTTCATCTGGACGAATACATTGGCTTGTCCGCCGACCACCCCGCCTCGTTCTGTCGCTATCTGAAAGAACGTTTTGTCGACCACGTGCCGATTTCTAAATTCAACTTTCTGTATGGTGACCAAGACCCCAAGCAAACGATTGCCACGATCGGTTCGGCACTGCAAAACACCACCATCGACCTGGCCTTGGTCGGCATCGGCGAAAACGCGCACCTTGCTTTCAACGATCCGCCAGCCGACTTCGATACCACGGATCCCTACTTGATCGTCAAACTCGACGAAGCATGCCGCATGCAACAAGTGGGCGAAGGATGGTTCGCCTCGCTCAGCGACGTGCCGACCGAAGCGATCAGCATGTCGGTGCAACAAATCCTGAAAGCAAAACGGATTTTTTGTAGCGTTCCCGATACTCAGAAAGCCAACGCGGTTCGACAAACATTGCAAGGCGGAATCAATCCGATGGTGCCTGCCAGTATTTTGAAGCAACACGAGGGCACGACGCTGATCATCGACAAAGCTTCGGCAAGTCAGTTGTCCGATGAAACGCGAAATGAATTGGAGCCGGTCACGTGAGCGGCTTTATCGACTTGCAAGTCAACGGTTATGCAGGAGTTGACTTTAATTCCGACGAATTGAGCGAAGCCGACTTGGTCGCAGCATGTACCGAATTGGCATGTGATGGAGTCGAGCAAACGTTGGCGACCATCATCACGGCGCCGATGGACCAAATGGTTTCGCGAATCACTCGCATCGCCGATTGGATTGAATCGGTCCCCGAAATTCGCAAACAGATCGCGGGGATTCATGTCGAAGGCCCGTTTATCAGCCCTGTGGACGGCTTTGTCGGTGCGCATCCCAAGGCGGCCGTTCAGCTTGCCACGGCGGACGCCGCCGAGCGATTGCTGGATGCGGGCAACGGACATGTACGGCTCGTTACACTTGCACCCGAAATGGATTCCGGCGCCGCAGTGACGCAATTTTTGCGGAACCGTAACGTGGTGGTGGCCGCAGGGCATAGCGATGCATCGGTGGTCGAGCTGGACCGATGTATCGATGCTGGGCTGGGGTTGTACACGCATTTGGGCAACGGATGTCCGAGCCAATTGCATCGGCATGACAATATTATTCAGCGTGTATTGAGTCGCTCGGATCGCTTGATGATCAGCTTTGTCGCCGACGGACATCACGTTCCGACGTTTGCACTGCGAAACTACCTGCGGTGCATGCCAAGTGAAAATGTGGTGATCGTCAGCGACGCGATTGTCGCTGCGGGACTTGGGCCGGGCGAATACCAATTGGCTGGACAAACGGTCTACGTCGACGATGTTGGCGCCGCCTGGGCCGAGTGCCGGACACACTTTGCCGGTTGTGCCACCACGCTTCCGAGAATGCGCGAGATTCTGATTCGTGATCTTGGGGCAACCGAAACGGAGATCAACGCTTGGATGCGAGACAATCCGAAACGGTTGCTCGGTTACACGCCAGCGACTTCAGCCGCCTTGTAAACCACTTGGGCGCGGCGGAATCCCAGCCGTTCGTACAGGCGAACCGCAGCGGTGTTGTCGGTCGTCACTTCCAGATGCATTTGCGTTAACCCTGCGGCACGAAATCCGCGGGCGGCACGAGCCAGCAGGATCGAACCGAGCCCACGGCCGCGATGCTCGGGTGAAACACCAACATTTTGGATTGCGCCCCAGCCTTCGAGCTGCAACCCTTGGATGGTGCCGACGGGTTCGGCGCGAGTGGACCGAGTTGGCCGGTAATGGACCAACCAAGTCGCCTCGGGAACAAAGCTGATGCGACCGGTAATCTCTCGCATCAAACTCAGACATCCGTCACGCCGAGCCAGGCAGGGGAAAACGTTGGCATCAAGCTCTTCGCGGAAACTGCGGTATTTCGCCGTCGCGTGATCACGAAGCAATTCGTCCGAAAAAGGAACCAATTCGTACCCCGATGGCGTGACTGCTTTGTCCATCATCGGTCCGGTGAGATCAAACTCCATCCGAAATCGCTTGAAGTACGTTAATCCCATCGTGTTTTACCCAGCAACATTGGCTGTCCAGACGCCTTGATCGGGGACACCGCCCTGATTGAGGACACTGCCTTTGGCTTGCAAGCCTGCTTCGTAGGCGTGTCCCACTCTTTTTAGCCTAACAACTTTGAACAAGCCTAGCACGCTGCAAGCTGGCTGTTTTCGCAGTCCCACCGTAAATTGTTTTCCACAGCTTGAAACTCTGCGGCTGCTTCGGTCTTTGCGGGCAAAGCATGTCATGCCTGTCGTAGCGAACGCCACAGCTACTCGACGACTTCAAACACGCCCGGAGCGAGCACTTCGGGTTTTCGTTTCGATCGTGTCACCAAAAACGCAATGATCGCGATCGCTACGACAATCAAGCCGATCCCCAGCAGCGGTCGATAGACGATCCACGCGGTGGCGATGGTCACCAGCGACAGACTGATCGCGATACCTGCCGCAACAATCGTGGTTCCGAACGCAACGATGCTGCCGAACAACGGGATCACGTCCCCCAAGGCTGCGAGGGGTTTCATTCCCATCATCACACCAAAGAACATCATGATCACGCCGGCCCCACGCAGAATCCAAGTCAGAATGACATTGTCGGCTTCGGCGCGGGCGATCATCGCTGCGGGGCTGACCACGCCCAACGCCAGCATATTCAGTTCGGTGCCCGCCTGAGTCCTATACGGCTCAAACGTTTCACCAAACTGTTTCGCCATCACACTGACTTCGGTGTTCGGTGTCTTGCTAAACCAAATTCGCACGTCGCCGATTTGCGGGGCGTCGGTTGTGAAGTTGTCGTCCTGCGAGGCCACCTCGCCCGCATTGGAATCAGTCTCCTCGGGTTCGTCGGTTTGATCATTCGCATCCGCAGCAACCGACTCGACCGATGGAAGGGAAGCGTGCTTCGGATTAGCGGACCAATACAACCGGGGCGAGCCGTTAGGGCCATCGTTTCGCAGCACCGAGTGTTTGCGGATCGATTCAGGCAATGCCTCTTTCGCGAATGACAAAGGCTCCGAGAGATCGATTTGGTTCACCAGTGAATGCGACAGTCGAAAACCGCCCAAGACCACGTCTTTTGCTTGGGCGACGTGGTTTTGAAAAGGCATTTGTGACGGATTGTTGTGCCCTGACTCTTTAAAGTCCGCGGAATCAATCAGGTGGTCGGACCAGCGTTTTTCGTAGCTGTAGGTTGTTGTGGTTGTCGTTCCACCGCCGAGTTTCTTTTTTGTTTTACGATCCTCGTCTTCATCCCATTGGTACATTTCGACGTGTCGGTGCAGCCGAATGCCCTCCAGCGTGATGGCGAACGCATCGTCGGTTAAACGCTCGGACGAATGGGCTTTACCGCTGACATGAATGAAATGGCCCTCGTTTGCAGCATCGGGAGCATCCGCATTCACACGGACCACCGCTCCGGCACCTTCCTTCAAACCTTTGGCGGTACGAACGGCGCGTCCTTCGTTCCAGAACAGCAGCGGAAACGAAATTAGAAACAGCAATCCACCGATGACAATTCCCTTGATCGACCCGACGATTCGGCTAAACCAAGATTCGTGAGTGACTTCGGTAACCATGCAACCGCTTCCGCATCCAATGGGTGAGAAAAAAGACGAAGGGCCGCTGCCGAGTCCGCTGGACTTATCGCGAACATGCGACCCAGGATCCGAGATGATACTCGAAATAGACACCGCCGGGGGACCGTGAATGTTGCGTCAGAATCGTCAGATGACCCTCCGGAGCACAGGGGACGTGAGAAGGGACACGTAACGCAACATTTTGAAGCAGCGTGCACGTTTGTCAGCAAGATAGTCAAATGAGAATGCAACGCACTGGCTGCGGATACTCGTCGGGCTATTGGTCCGACTTCGATTCGAGTTTACCAAGCGAATGTTGGATTGCTCCAATCAATTTCTTCGTCGCGTTGATGGTGAAACGATAGGTGTCCACCTTGTCCTTGGTCTTGTTTTCCCATTGAAGGAATCGCTGCTGTTCAATAGTCGCGTCGGTTAACGCCCAGTCCGCTCCTTGGAGCGATGTTTTGATGGGCCATCGTTTTTGTTTATCCGTCGGTGGCGTCGTGATCTTGTCCGTCAAAGCTTTCACGAACGCTTCGGTTTGGCTCTTGTCCAGCATCAGCATCCCGCCAGCCGAGGGCACCGTTTCACCAGGCTTCAGCGGCACCATCAATGAGATTTGTACGGCCGGATCCATGCCCGCATAATTCGTCGCGTTCACGTAGGTGTAGCCGGTTTGTGAAGATCCGATATGAACGAACGGCGAGGGATCACCAATCCATGATCGATCGCCGATCACGACCGATTGAAGATTGGGATCAAAAGTATTGTCATTGGGATCCCAATCCTCCGCAAATAAAGGGGCTGAGATCATGCAAAGCAGTAAACAACCAATCATCCGATTCACTGGGGCGTTCCTCATTAAGCCATCGTTCCAACTAAGTTTCCTGTGCCGATACCCGTTATATCGGAGCAGACAGTTTAGTCGAACCACGCTGCCAAGAAATCAATTTCCTCTCTAAGATCGGCTTCTACTTAAAAAACAGGTCGCTACGAGCGATTCACTGCGAGATGGTAATCGCGGCCGTCGCTTCGGCGATCGGAAGCTTCCAGTCCGAGATGGCCGAGTTTTCCAGGTCGACGCGACTCGCGATTGCATGTAGCAGCCGGGTTGCATTGCCCTCGGGGGCTGTCTTGAACAGATTGTCCAGATAGTAGGGTGGCGTTGCCTGATAGTAGAGGGTCGCTTTCACGGAGAGTCGACTCGTCTGCACGTCGTTGGGAACCGCGATTTGGTAGAGAGTGGTGTCACTGCCCGTTCCGTCGATAAAGTCCTCGTCACCCGAGGCGACTGGTCCTGGCTGCGTCGCGGTCAAATATGCACCGCTGAGCCCGTGCCCTGGTCCGTCGGCGGACCAACCTTTGGGAAGCAATCGATTGTCCTTCACGGTCGAGCAGCCTCGGACGAAACTGGTCGTGAACCGATTGGCATTGTCTTTTAACAGCGTTTCGTAAATCTGCACCTGACGCGGCGAATTGATCACCCGGTGGTGTGGTTGGAACAATTGGTCGGGATCCTGTTTGTCAAAAAATTCCGTCTCGAGCGGTTCGCCGTTTTCGTCCAAAATTACACCGAGCTTGTTGGTCCGTCCCGAAGCCCAGACGATTCGTTCGTCCGCTAAGCCCGCGTTTTCGAGGACGACAAACTCGATGAAAGCGCGGCGAAAACCGACGCCGGTAGGAAATCGATGTCCAGCCAAATTGGTGACGTGAACTTTCGCTTCGATCGTTTGCTTTCCATCGATCGCGGTTGCGGCGGCATCCACCTTTAAGGCGGCGGTTTGCTGTTGGGCCATCCGGACCATCCCCGCAATCGCCTGATCGGCGCCACGATTTGACCCCGTCATGTAATCCGTTTTCTTGACGCCCAACACGTCATCGAATTGCTTGAAGTACTCTAACAGCCACACGTTCAGTCCGGCAAAGCCGTGCCGCCGATAATCCTCGCGGACACGTATACGTAAATCATCATGTTTCGCAAGATTCTCGGCGTCGGGGTACGACGCGTCCTGAATGGCCGCGATGCGAGTTTGAATCCGTTTATCTTCGTTGCCCGTCTCGGCTGCGAACGTGCGATCGTGCATGTGGCACTGTTGGCAAGATTGCCCGTGGGGTGCGTCTGGATTGGTTTCGTTGTTGAATTGACTGTTCAGCCATTCCAGATAGGTCGCCTGTTCAACATGATGGTGAAACTTTTTAAACTCGGGCACCGACTCACTCTTCACCAATTGTACATCTTCACGCTCGATCTCGCCCGCGACCAAGGGATGATCAATGGTCGGCAGAGACACCGTGTGGCATGTGCCGCATAGCTGAGATTGTTTGATGTAATCGCTGTGTTTGGGTTTGATCCCGATCGCGTGCTGCATCGCATAGCCCGCAAGCTGGTCGTCTGGGTACGGCCCGTAGATTTCGCTGGGTGGTCCGAGGTGTACGTTTCCCGTGATCGACGTTTCTAAAAAATGGGCGAGGTAGGGACGGTCGTCATCATCGGATTGAGGCAGCGGTTGCATCCGGTGGCAAACCATACAACTAACACCTTCACGAATCAGTGCGCCAGTTTCCGATTTTGCATGCACGTCATCCAGAGTAAGTTTACCACGTGGATCACCTGAGTGACTTGTCTGCAAGTGCCCCATCGCTCCATGACACCGCAGGCAGGTATCGACGAGCGTTTCTGAAAGTGACTTCGCTTCGTCGCCCTCACCAAACTGCTGGCGAATCAGTGCAATCTCACTTTCGACTTGTGCATAAAAAACAGGGTCGCGACCAGCCAATCCCATCGGAGTCCATCGCCACTCACCATAGGGTGAAACATTCACACCTTCCCCGCCGTAGGTCGTGTTACTGTCATCGGTAGGAACGAACCCGACCGGGCCCAACGGGCCGGTGAGTCCAGCGTGACAGTTCATGCACTGATTCGAAGTCACAAAGTCACGAATTTCATCCCGGGTCGCGGGCAATGCATCGTGACTCGAGGAAGGCAAGCATGGGGCCGTCGCGACATCGATCGTTTCAATGGCAGCGAATAACCTCAAGAATTCCTCGCTCGGCGTTCTGGAACGTTCTTTTTTCTCGTTGTCAGGTGTTGCCGAGGCGGCTTCTTTATCCGTTTCTTTCCTCCATGAATCGTCAACGCGAAAAAGGATCGGTTCGCCTGGGAAACCCTCGATGTTGCGGAGCGAGGCAAAGGTGAATTCATTGTCAATTGATTCAGGAGACTCTGCGGTAGGAGATTGCGTCGACGCATGGCACCGCACGCAGTAAAGTCCAAACCCTGAATAGGGTTGTTGATTGTTAGCGTGATAGTCAAAAGGCTTTGCGTCGGAGCCAGGGTTGCTCCAGAACCAACCGTCGTGAGAACCGGAGCTGTCCTTCACCATTACCGTCCACGATTCAAGCGAGGCTCGTAATTGATCTTCGGACTTTCCGTGATGCTGGATCGCGGGCGGTGGATACTGTTCTTTGATAATCATCTCGCCATCGGGGATCGGACCGACACGATCACTCCGCAGCCAGCGAATAATTCCGGGCGAGTAGAAGACGCGAACCGCGGGGTGCGTTCCGTAATACACTCCGTCAATAAAGGGACCTGTGTCACGCACCGATTTGTCTTTTCGCCAATTGAGCTGGATGTACTGGCGTCCCGCTAGAAACGAGAAGAGTTGTTGTTCGTATTCATTGACCGTCAGCGTGCTCGGCAAGGGCAGGTCCGCCGTTCTGCCAAACTCGTCTCCATTCGGATCTCGTTTCTGCCCCACTTCGTTTGCCCTGCCCGCCGCATGATCTCCGATCGTCGACGAACTTAAAGGGGGCGGTTGGCGGGCAGCGAGTCGATCGTAAAAGAGAGCAGTGCCAATGACACTGACGAGAAAAACGAACGCGAAAAAGACTCTGGTCTTCGGGTATGGCATCGATTGCGGACAGCGTTGTTTGGGACAGATAGGGCGTCAAGTTGCAATGGCACGGGGTATGCAAACTGCGTGCCTCATCTCGGGTGGAAGGCTGCCAGTGCAATTGGGTGACGCCGTCGACCGAGCTAGGCCGTTGAACGAGCTGGTTTGAACAACAGGTTGGCCGAATAGAGATCAGAGTGTCGGGACGTCGACCACTCGCAGAGTTTGCAACAGGATTTATTTGAGAATCGATTATGACCGTGGATAACTGTATCCATATCGCCAACGCGTTTTATCTCGGCTCGTACTTGTGCAGAGACATCCTCTGGCTTCGCGTCTTGACCTGCGCTGGACTGATTTTTGGCATCATCTTCTTCTGCTGCCAAGCGGAAGCGATGTTTGCTCCGGCGTCTTGGATGGGAGTATTTCTGATGGTCAACTTCGTTCAAATTTTGCGGACGATTCGCGAGCGTAGCGACACCAGACTTAGCGCAGACCAAGAGGAAATCGGTTTGCTTTTGCTGCAGAGATTAAGTCGTGAGGATATGCTGAATATTCTCACAAAATCGATGTGTGATAGCGACCGTCGGTCCAAATTGCTCGAGAAGAGCAAGGAGATCACGCTCAACGAAGAAGAACGGATTGTTCGCAACATGGCCTTTGACCGATTGTCCGATCAGGAATTGATGAACTTAATTGTGCGACGGTTTTGGAAATCGATCCGTCGTCGGCGGAGAGGCTGGTTTCGATTTGTGGGGCGACCTCGCAAGCGGTTCTTTGAAGTGATCGAGCCGGTAACGTAGGCAAGCACGATCGCAATGAACATTTTCATGGCATCGCGTACGGCAGTTCGTAAACCGCATAGGTTTGGTTCTCGTTTTCTGCGAGCGGATAGACGCGGACCAATGGCATATGCTGGCCTGTGATTCGTCGATCCACGACAATGTAATTCACGCCATACTTTTCGCGGTACTCGATCAACGATTGATAGTGAATCGTGACCCGAATCGTGCTCAGCCGGACCGGGTAGACTTCTCGGAAACGCTTGTACCACTGGTCCAAGCTTTTTGAGTCCTGAGGCACGTCTTTCCAGTTCACCACCTCCGCTCGCTCAGCGTACCATTTAAAACTTTGTTGATGACGTGGCGTCAAGAAGACTTCGTCCACATCGGTCGCCAGACGAACCCAATCACATACCTTTAACCAATCCTCAAACACCCGTTGTTGTTTCGCAGGCGGTGCGTCGACGTCCCAGCCCAACGTGGCATTGCTTGCCGACGGCGGTACTCCCAGTCGCATGCGGTCGAAACTACTGATCCCCACCAAGACCACACAAATCGCTAATCCTGCGTAGCCTGAGATGAACATCGACTTTGCCTCGTGCCGCTGCGAAATACAACGCATCAGCAACAGCGAGAACCAAAGGGCGACCACGGCGTCGGACAGCCGAAACCAGTAGTACCGCAACAGTTTTGCCGCCAAATCGGGCGAGTAAGTCTTTAAGCTTCCCAGCATCAAACCGATCACCGCAATCGTGATCGCTCCGATTGCAAACCCACGAATACGATTCCATTGCTCACGTTCACTTTGATGACGCGTGATCCAGGCAATCGCGACTGCGCTGCCGAGCAACACTGCGTGCCGAACATACCAGTGGAACTGAAAGTTTGACGGCAATAAATGATGCGGCAACCGATAGTAGGTGTAGATCCGCGCCGCTCGAACCGAGTCTGCTGCGTCGCCACCCATCGTCAACCATAGCGCCGGCAAGACGCCGATCAACGCGATCGCGCCACCGAGAAACAACGCCGGAGTGAAAAACGGTTTGCGGTGCTCGCGAGGTCGTTCGCTGATCAGCCACGCAATCGCCACTGCGACGACCGACCAACCGCCCGAGAGCACATGGAATGCTGAGGCGATGCCGAGCAATATCCAGACACGATTCCATCGGCGGTGAACCAGTTCGGCGAGCGCCAACAAGACAAATCCGTACGCAGGCACCTTGGCTTCGATACCGCCGATCACCCATTCGCCTGCGAGATTGCCGTACTCGACTGCGGCGATCCAAGCGATCGCGACCCCGAGCGTGGCAAACCGCATCGGAACGAGTGTCGTGGTGAGTCGATACAGCCCGATGGCAATCAAGGTCCAACCGACAAAGCGGCCGATCCACGCGGTGGCCTCAAGCGACAGGAATAGCGTCGGCCACCCAAACACAACATAGAACGTCGTGTGTGCCTTGCCCGACGCCGTGAACAAATCGTTGGCACACCAATCGGGCTGCCAGAAATTTTTTGCTTTTACTAAATAGTGAGCTTCGTTCACCATCGGCGGCGCGTCGGCGGCGTAGATAAAGAACAGCGCGACCACCGCGATCACTTCGAGTGCTGCCCACCCCATCGACCGCTGGCCCTTGACCGCTAGCGGGTGCGGGATCGGTTGTTCCGCTGCCGAAGTCTCCTGACTCGCCGACTCGTCATCCTCTGGCATGAAATCCGCTACCTCAAAATCAGGTGATACAAAAACAGAATCCTTCGCGTTCTTCAAGCGGCTTCAAACTTCTAGCGGCTACAAAGATCGGCAGCCATGCGGATCGCCGACATCATACTGGCGTGATTGGCGACCCCTTTCCAGGCCAAATCCATTGCGGTGCCGTGGTCGACAC
>NZ_JBFHFD010000196.1:0-13504 GCF_041583735.1 Novipirellula sp. | reverse complement strand
GACGCTCTTACTTGCACCACACCGAACTTAGCGGATCGACTCTTCGGGTAAGCCGGATTGGATGCCTTCGTCAATCGGCATGCTGTCGGGTTTGCCATCGCCACTGGCGGCGATTAATCGATCAAGCTCGGCCCGCAACGTTCTGACTGTCCCCGCATGTTCCGCGACGTTGATCAGATTCGTGTCTTCTTCGGGGTCGACCGATAAATCGTACAGTTCCGCCATGTGACGATCAGGCGACCCATCACCATGCGGGTAGCGAATGTATTTCCAGCGGTCCGTTCGCAGTGCCCGAACATTCGGTGTGTAAGGAAACTGACTTTCATAGTTGTATTCATAATACAAACTGGTACGCCATCCCGACGTGTCGCCTTGCGCCAAACGTTTCCAACTTGATCCGTGTACCTTCTCTAAAGGTTCGGCGTGACAGACATCCAGAATCGTGGGTGCAAAATCAATCGTCGCGGTTAGCTGCGGAATCACGCGAGGCTGTTTGGTTAGCCCCGGGTAACGGACCACCAACGGAATCCGGATCGAAGGTTCGTGACCGGTCCGTTTGTCGACCATCCCATGTTCACCCTCCAATAACCCGTTGTCCGAGGTAAAGATCACCAGCGTGTTGTCGAGCTCGCCACGCTCTTCGAGAAACTGATACAAACGTCCGACGCTGTCGTCGACTGACAATAGCGTTCCCCAATAAGCACGGACCATGCGAGCAAAATCCTTCACTGCCTCGGGGCTTTTGTCGGGAAACTGTTTTCGCCAATCGAATAGCGGTCCATAGATTCCGTGCCAAGTATCGAGTCGCTTTCGAAACCACGCCGGCTTGTCACTCAAATTGAATGCACTCTTGGGATACTGCACATCCACATCGTCAAACGTCTTTTGATACTTTTCCTCCGGGAAGTAGAAGCTGTGCGGTGCCTTGTGGCCGACCATCATCAACCAAGGCTTGTCCGAGTCGCGGTCTCCGATCCAGTCCGTCGCCATGTCGGTCACGACGGTGGTGTAGTAGCCTTTGACGACGCGGCGGTCGTTGCCATTGAAATTGAACTCGGTGTCAAAATAGCTGCCTTGACCTTTATGAGTCACGAAATGATCAAACCCGGGCCGCGGCATGTCATTCCCTTCCCCCATATGCCATTTGCCGACGTAGGCGGTCTCGTAGCCCGTGTCCTGCAAACGTAGCGGAAAGCTGGTCATGTCCGACGGGTATTCGGTGAAGTTATTCGTAACACCATGGGTGTGAGCGTAAAGCCCACTCAGGATCGAAGCACGACTGGGCGAACAGAGGCTGGTGGTGCAAAAATGGTTTTTGAACAGCAATCCCTCGTCGGCCAAGCGGTCGATATTTGGCGTTTTCAGATGAGGGTGCCCCATACAACTGAGTGCGTCATAGCGTTGATCATCGGTCAAGATGAACAGCACGTTGGGTCGTTTGGGTTCCGCCGCGTCTTTCGCATCGCTGCGGACGGCGGTCAGTAGGGTCAGTGCAATAATGGGAACGGCGACGAGAATACGAAGCAAGGTCACGATAAGCTTTCGCTGAAAAGGGGAATCGGGGGAGTGTGTTGGGGAAGCGTCTATTGTAGTCGCACGGGGTGGATGCATCATCCGGGCGAATTACCCGGGCCAAATCTTGAGTTCGCGAGCGAGGAGAACCGTCGCTCGAGCGTGTTGCTGTCTTCGCAGGTGCCGGGGTTTTTCGTGGTGGGATCTTTAGCAAGATCCACTACGGAGGGCGAGTTGGACGCTGTTATTGCGGCGGACCAAAAACCGATTCTGGGGTCTGCTGCTTGCCTTTTCTATCCGCGATTTAGGCGATAATGTCCTTCATCACTTTTCCGTGCACGTCGGTCAAACGGTAGTCACGCCCGCTGTAGCGGTACGTCAACCGCTCGTGGTCCAGTCCCATCAAGTGCAAGACCGTCGCGTGCAAGTCGTGGACGTGCACGCGATCTTCGATGGCGGTCAGCCCAAATTCGTCGGTCGAACCATAACTGATTCCGCCTTTCACGCCGCCGCCTGCCATCCAAGTGGTGAAGCCGTAGTGATCATGATCGCGGCCCTTCTGGCCTTCGGAGGTCGGGGCGCGGCCAAATTCACCTCCCCAAATCAGCAACGTCTCTTCAAACAGCCCACGCTGTTTCAAATCCTTGATCAGCGCTGCGATCCCTTGATCACATGCCACCGCGAGGGCTCGATGACCGTCGACGATATTGCCGTGCCCGGTGTCCCAAGCAATATCGTAACCGTCGATTGAATGAGAGAGCTGGACGGTGCGGACACCGCGTTCGATCAACCGCCGCGCCAACAGGCAACCTTTCGCATATTCGCTGTCGCCGTACATTTCGAGCGTTTGCTTCGATTCCTGGCTTGTATCAAACGCATCCGGAACGGCGAACTGCATGCGAAACGCCATCTCCATCGTCTGGATGCTCGCTTCGAGCTGCTGGTCTTGTCGCTGACGCTCCAAATCGATTTGGTTTAACCGTGTCAGCAAATCGGCCTGCTGACGCTGGCCCGCTTTGGGCAACCAACCGTTTTTTAGATCGTCCAAAATGCGATCAGGCTGCATTTCGTGAATGTTGACGTAGGTGCCGGTATAGGCGCCTGGCAAAAACGCATTGCCCCAATTCGCCAGTTTGTTTCGCGGCTGAGCCCGGGGACTCATCGCCACAAACCCCGGCAAATCTTGATTCTCGGTTCCCAAACCATAAACCAACCACGATCCCATACTGGGGCGACTCGGTTGCAGATGACCGGCGTTCATCATCATCATCGCGCCGGCATGTTCGGGAATGTCGGTATGCATCGAATGAATGAAACAAATGTCGTCAACGCACTGGGCAACGTGCGGAAAAATCTCGCTAACATGTTTGCCGCATTGACCGTACTGTTTGAACGAGTACGGCGACGGCATCAGCCCCATTTTGGTATTACGCAATGATTTTCGATCGACCATGGCCGGTCGCTGCCCCGCGAACTTCGCGAGCTGCGGCTTGTAATCAAACGTATCCACCTGAGACGGGCCACCCGGCATGAACAACTGAATCACATGCTTGGCCTTAGGGGCAAAGTGCGGCAATTTCGGTGATAGCGGCGAAGCGGACACGGCCGATCCCGATGCCGCTTCCGCCTGGGCGACCACACTTGCCAACGCCATCGAGCCAAACCCCGCGCCCATTTTGCGAAGCGCGTCGCGACGGCTCAGAACGGGCATCGGATCATAGTGAAACATCTTCATTACCTCACAAACATGAATTCATTGGAACTCAGCAGGACCTGAGCGTAGCGATCCCAACGCGACAGCGGATTCGCATCCTCGGGACTGGAAAGAAACTGAAGCCCGAGCTGTAATTCCATCGGCTCGGGACTGCGACAGTACAACAAATCGTAAGCGTGCTCGATCCTTGCCGCGTCGGATTCACTTGCAGTCGCCAGCAACGCCACCAGCGATTTCGCTCGCTCGACCATAAAGCGGCTATTCATCAAAAACAGATACTGCTGTGGCACAATGCTGCTGGGCCGCTGAGCCACCGTTGCCCGCATCAGCGGAAAATCAAATCGACGCAGGAAACGATCCGACTCAAACACGTCGCCGTTGCGGCTGACTTTGGCAAACAGCGTTCGGCGTTTGTTTTCCGTGACATTTGGCAACGAGGGACCGCCCAGCGACGTATCGAGCTCACCGGTCACCGCCAATAGCGAATCACGCCACGCTTCGACATCCATTCGCCGGGGACTCATTCGCCACAGAAATCGATTGTCGCCGTCGGCTTTAAATGATTGCTCGTCAAACGTGCTACTGAGCTGGTAGGTGGCCGAATTCATGATTTGTCGATGAAGCGATTTGAGTGACCAACCGCCCGCGACAAATTCACTGGCCATCCAATCCAGTAACTCAGGATGCGTCGGAGATTCACCGAGCGTGCCAAAGTTACTGGGCGTGCGAACCAACCCCGCACCAAAATGATGCATCCATACGCGATTGACAAAAACGCGAACCGTTAAAGGGTTTTCGGGATCAACGATCGCATCGGCAAGGCCCGCGCGTCCGCTGCCGCTGGTGAATCGATCCGGTTCTTTGCCCGACAACAGCCGCAAAACACGACGCGGTGCGACGTCACCGGTTCGGCGAAGATTGCCTCGCAATGCGACTTTCATATCGCCGTTACCCGTGTCGTGTAACGTATGCGCAATTTCGTAGCCGGGGGGAGCGTTCTGTTTTAAATCCGCTAGTTTCGTCTGCCACTCGCCCAATTGCGATTGCTCTTCGGCGGTCGCATCACGTTTATCATCTTTGATTTTTTTATTGAGCTGGTTGAGCTGTTTTTGCAGCTCGTTGACTTTGCGTTGGTGAGCGTCAAAACGCTTGACCACGTCGCCGGATGCGAGCGGCATGTCCCGCACCGCCGTGTTATTGAAAACCCCGGCGAGCGAATAGTAATCTTGCTGAGGAATCGGATCGAATTTGTGGTCATGACAACGGGCACAAGCTCCGGTGATTCCCAGTAAGCCTCGCGTGAGCGTATCGACGCGGTCGTCCAGCGTTTCGCCTTTGGCCTGAGCAACGCTGTCGGGATCGCCACCGTCGGATCGATAGGTTGGGCCAAGTGCAAAGAACCCCGTCGCGATTGCTTCGGAATGGCCGCCGTTTTGATCACCCGCGATTTGCAAACGAATGAACTCGTTGATTGGCAAATCTTGATTGAGGGCGTCCACGACCCAGTCGCGATAACGCCATGCAGCATTGAGCGGTTTGTTGTCCAGAAAACCGCCCAGCCCGTCGCTGTAACGAGCAACGTCCAACCAATGGCGGCTCCAACGTTGGCCGTACATCGGCGAAGCGAGCAGTTCGTCGACCAGCGACTCGACCGCGTCTTGCCGATCCATCGCCGACGTCGCAACAAACGACTGCACTTGTTCTGGCGTAGGCGGAACGCCAATCAGATCGATGTAAATGCGGCGGACTAGAATTTCGGGTTCTGCGATCGCCACCGCATCGAGCCCCGCCGCGGTCCGACGTGCGACAACAAAGTTATCAATCGGATTGACCACGAGGACAGGGTCCACCGCAGGAATTTCCGGCCGCTGCACAGGCTGCCACGCCCAATGGCTCTGCCGAGCGGACTCCCAATCAAAAGAGGACCAATCGGTCCCGGTCGCGATTGGGACTCCCGGCGATGAAGTGACTTGAGGCCAAGGAGCTCCCATTTCGACCCATCGCGTTAACGCATCAATTTGCCGCTGCTCTAGTTTACGGTCCGGCGGCATCTCGCTCGCTTCGTAGTTCACTGATTGGATCAGCAAACTTTCGGAGGGCTTGCCTGGCACCACCGCGGCTCCCGATTCGCCGCCTCGCAAAATCCCTTCACGTGAATCGACGTACAAGCCGGCCTCCAACTCAGGTGCATCGGTGCTGTGACAATCGAAACAGTGCTGGACCAACAGCGGTCGGATCTGCGTTTCGAAAAATTCGATCTGTTCGGGTGCAAACGATGGGGGACCATCGACAATCTCGGCCGCATCGAGCGGGACAACCAGCGACAGCCCGCTGAACAGCAAGCCATGCAATAGCGCAAGAATCGACGGTAAAAAACGCATCAAACAGGTTCAAAGGTGGGAAGGGAGGGCGAGCGTGGGTGGGCGTGAGGCGGCGATGCGACCAGGCGTGCATATTTGCTTGCAGAGGGTCGTTGTCCGCCAAAGGCCTGTCCCTCATCATAACCGAGCGACACGACTTCGGCGTGGATTTTCGCAGCATCAACAGAATTGTCGCAAACTTGCCAATGTCCCGCAACGTTTTGCCGACCGTGGAGGCGAATTCGATTACGCTGGACCCCAAAATACTCCATAGACTGCACAAAGGCGAGCTGTCCCATGTTCCATCGTTTCCATTTCGTCCTCGCGGTGCTCGCATGCAGTGGTGCGGCCACGGTGGGATTGGCCCAAGACAACAGCGGCGGTGATCACGTGATCGTTCTAACTGACACTGAAACGAACACGCGAACCGAGAATTTTCGAATCACATCCAAAGACTTCGCTGACGTGTCGCCGCAGAACTCACCTGCATGGTTAGTTGAAAAAACAACACTGCACGGAGGCAAACAAGAGGGCTGCGAACTGGTCACGATCGATAATGGTGTCCTGGAAATCGTCGTGGTTCCGACGCGAGGCATGAGTGTGTTGCGAGTCACCAAAAAAGCGAACTCGAATGAACCTGATTCCACAGCCATGCGGTTTGGTTGGGACTCGCCCGTCAAAGAGGTGGTTCATCCGCAATACATCAATCTCGAAAGCCGAGGCGGACTCGGATGGTTGGAAGGATTCAACGAGTGGATGGTCCGCTGCGGATTGGAATATGCGGGACATCCGGGCAAGGACGTGTTCACCAACAACGTGGGCGACAAAGTCGAGATGGATCTGACGCTGCACGGCAAGATCGGAAACATTCCCGCGTCAAAAGTCACCGTCACGGTCGATCGTGAAGCTCCTCATCGTATTCGGCTGCAAGGCATCGTTAACGAGCGAATGTTCTACGGTCCGAAACTCGAGTTAATCACCGAGATCTCAACCGTTCCAGGCGAGTCCACACTGCGGATCACCGACACGTTGGTCAATCACGGTGCCGACGAGCAAGAATTCCAGCTGATCTATCACACCAATTTTGGCACGCCGCTGTTAGAGAAAAACGCTCGCACCGTGGTCGCAGCCGAGAAGATCGAACCGATGAACGACAACGCCGCGAAGTCAATCGACCATTTTGCAAGCTACCAGGCTCCGACCAAAGGATTCATCGAAGAAGTCTATTTGGTGTACCCGATCGCGGATGCGAGCGGGCGAACTCAAGCGATGCTGGTCAACGCCGCCGGAGACCAAGCAGCCTCGATCGCATGGAATACGTCGCAACTGCCTTACCTGACGATTTGGAAGAACACCGCGGCCGAGGCGGATGGTTACGTGACCGGAATCGAACCAGGCACCGGATTCCCTTTCAACCGCAACATCGAGCGTCATTTCGGCCGCGTGCCCAAACTTGCCCCCGGCCAATCACGCCGTTTTGAATTGGATTACGGGTTCCACAGCGGCGCCGAAGCGGTGAACAAATTGGAAGCCGAAATCCGAACATTGCAGACGGCCCCGGGGGTGCTGGAAGAGAAATCGCCCACGCTGCCGTCGCCGTAGCCGGCAATCCGCTGGAACGCCGAGAGAGACCGCCAAGCAAGATATTGGCGCGTAACTTGCTTCGCTGGGGACGCCACTTGAAGCTCTTATCTCAATCGGCACCGGATCCTGCTATGCCCGATCGCATTGAAGTCAAACGCCGCGAATTTCTTAAGAATGTTGGAGTGGCGTCGGCTACTTCGGTGGTCCTCAGCGAAGCGAACGCGGCAGTGGCCGCTGAGAAGCCAACCGATGCCGATGTGACCGCCAATCGACCAACTGTCACTATTCAGTTCAAGCTGAACGGTAAATCCAAAAAAGTTACGATCGACGCTCGCACCACGCTGGTGGACCTGCTTCGCGAGGACCTGCAGCACTTCGGAACAAAGAAGGGCTGCGATCATGGAGCTTGTGGCGCGTGCACGGTTCACATCAATGGCCGTCGCGTACTGTCCTGCCTAACCTTGGCTGCCACGGTCGACCAAACCGAGATCAAGACGATCGAAGGAGTGGCCAGCGGCGAAAATCTGCATCCAATCCAACAAGCTTTCTTGCGCTGCGATGCCTATCAGTGCGGTTATTGCACGCCGGGCCAAATCATGTCGGGCATCGCTTGTGTCGACGAAGGCCATGCGGCTGGATCAAGCGAGGAGACCCGCGAATGGATGAGCGGAAATCTGTGCCGCTGTAGTGCCTATCCCAACATCCTGGCGGCCGTCCGCCAAGTCGCCGGAAGTGAACCGGAAAGCGATCCCGCCTCCGGCGTTGTCGTGATTTCGGATTCTTCCTCATCGGACTCTTCCACATCGAAGGAGCAGTCATGATTCCATTCCAGTTCGAGCGTCCTGGTTCCATTGCTGAAGCGGGACGACAACTGCAAGCCGAGGGAACAATGCTGCTCGGTGGCGGCACGACGTTGCTCGACTTGATGAAACTCAATGTGCTGACGCCTTCTCGGCTTAGCTTCGTCAAGCCGCTGTTAGACGACAGCGTCTCGGTGCAACAATCGAAACTTGTTATCGGGGCCGGTTGCACCATGAGCCAGCTTGCCGACGACGAGGCTGTCAAAGACTCACTCGCGGCAGTGCGTCAATCGCTGATTTTGGCGGCGTCGCCCCAAATCCGAAACATGGCCACGCTCGGAGGCAATCTGATGCAGCGAACACGCTGTACCTATTTCCGTCATCCCGACATGCCGCTCAATCCCGAGGGAGACGCGGAATTGAAGTTTGACACGCCCGGGGTCGAGACCTCGATGATGGCGGTCCTCGGCAATCACGGCCGGCTTGTCGGCGTCTACCCCGGTGACTTTGCCGTCACCTTGGTCGCCTTCGCAGGCCAAGTGCGAGTAACGGGTCGCGAGGGCGACCGAACGATCGATGCAAGGTCTTTCTACCATCTGCCAAACAACACGGAATTCCAGTATTCAACTGCACTGGATCGCGGCGAAGTGATTACCACGATTGAACTGCCGATTTCAGCCACCCTGCGAAACAGCATCTACTTAAAAGTCCGCGAGCGTAGCAGCTATGCATTTGCGTTGGCCAGCGCGTCGGTCGGTATCGAACTTGACGGCGATGGAAGCTCGGCAACGATCAAATCGGCCAATGTTGGTCTTGGAGGATTGGGTTCGATTCCCTGGCATAGCCCCGAAGCGGAAAACGCGTTAATCGGTCAACCTGCCACGGACAACACCTTCGAGCAAGCGGCCGACGCCGCGCTGGCCAACGCGAACCCGCCACCAGGAACACAATACAAAGTCCAGCTCGCTAAAAGGACGCTTGTTCGAGCCTTAAAAATCCTCCGCGACCACGGACCACTTAACGATCAAGAACTTTGGGCAATGCAACACGGACGAGGTGTGCAGTGACGAATTATACGAGCTTAGATTTGCAGGGTCCGGTTGGAAAACCACTTGTCCGAGTCAGCGGCCGCGAGAAAGTCACGGGCACGGCCACGTTCACGGCCGAGTGGCCAATCGAAAACATGTTGCACGTCGTCGCGGTTCCGTCGACGATCCCGCACGGGACGGTTCGCGAGATTGACTCAAGCGACGCAGAAAAGATGTCCGGAGTGCGGCTGGTCATCACGCCCGAAAATGTGCCTAAGTTTACGCGGGTCCAATCCGGCTCGGAAACCAATTTTGCCACCACGGTGGCTTCATCGCTGTTTCCTGCCGCCGAGAAAGAGGTGTTTCATGCGGGGCAATACATGGCCGCCGTCGTTGCGGAATCATTCACCGCGGCGCGTGATGCGGCGCTACAAGTGAAATTAAAATACGAAACCAAACCGCACGTCACGGATATCGATCAAGCGCAAGCGGACGAACGTCCAGAAAAACTGATGGGGGCGCCGGCGGTGATCACCATCGGTGATGCGGAACAGGCATTGCAAGAAAGTGAGGTGGTGGTTGATCACGAATATCCATTGATTGGCAACCATCACAATCCAATCGAAATGCATGCTGCGATCGCGCACTGGACCACCCAAAACAACAAGCCGTTCTTGACCGTTTACGAAACCTCGCAAAGTTTGTCGGCGGCACAAACGAGTTACGCCAAAGTATTCGGCATTGATCCAAAGCAAGTTCGCGTGATCTGCAAATACGTCGGCGGTGCATTTGGATCCAAGGGCTTGATGTGGCCTCACGCGTTGCTCGCATGTTTCGCAGCGAAACTGACGGACCAGCCCTGCAAGTGCGTCGTCACACGAAGTCAACTGTATGGCGGAACAGGTCATCGCACGCCAATCCGCCAGCGTGTAGCGATCGGGGCAAACAAGGATGGAAAAATTCATTCGATCATTCACGATGGCTATGCTTCCACCGCGATCAAAGACACGTACAGCGAAGCCTTCACGATGGTGACGCGGATGATGTACCACACAGACCATTTGCGGCTGGACCAGAAACAATGTCGTCTGAACTCGCAAATGCCAACATTCATGCGAGCGCCCGCAGAGACGCCTGGAATGTTTGCCCTGGAATCGGCGATCGACGAACTGGCCCAAGAACTGAAAATCGATCCGATTGAACTGCGTCGCCGCAACGAACCCGAAAAGGATATCCACTCGGGTAAACCATTTAGCAGTCGCTTGCTTCTGCAGTGCTTGGATGCGGGGGCGAAGCGTTTCGGATGGAACGATCGCGATCGTGCCCCTCGCAGCCAAAGCGAGGGCAACTGGTTGATTGGACAAGGAGTCGCGGCGGCCACTTATCCTTACTTTACCTTTCCAACCAAAGTTCGCGTGACGGTGCATGCGGACGGTCGTGTCAGAATTGACTGCTGCTCGCAAGAGATCGGCACGGGAACCCGAACCGCCCAGAGCCAGTTGCTTGCCGATATGCTGGACGTGCCTGCATCGCGAGTTTCGATGGAGCTTGGCGATACCTTGTTACCCAAAGGCGGCATCTCGGGCGGCAGCGCGACCACCGCAAGCGTCGGTGGTGCGATTCGTGATGCGGTCGAAAAGCTGAAAAGTCGATTGATGGGACTCGCCCCATCGGATTCGGCGTTGTCCGGCGTCAAAGTCGAGGAGGTTCGTTTTGAAAATGGAACGTTGGTCAGCCCAAAGGGATCAATCGCAATCGAAGATCTGCTCTCCGACGCGATGAAGGAATCAGTCAGCGTGATGGGGGAACTGAAAGCGTCAAAGGACTCCGCCTTCTCGAAGCATTCGTTCGGGGCAACGTTTGTCGAAGTCGCTGTCGATGAAGAGCTTGGCTTGGTACGAATGCGGCGAATGCTGGGGTGTTACTCCTGCGGCACCATTTTGAATAAGAAAACGGGACGCAGCCAGTTTATCGGTGGAATGATTATGGGAATTGGTCATGCGTTGCAGGAAGCGACTCACTGGGACCATCGCCTGGGACGCATCACGAACGACAATCTGGCCGAGTACCATATCCCGGTCAACGCCGACATTCCCGAAATTGACATCATGTGGATTGATACTGCCGATTACGATGCCTCGCCGATCGGAGCGAAAGGGATCGGCGAAATCTCGATCACCGGTGTCGCCGCTGCGGTTGCGAACGCCGTGCACCACGCCACGGGCAAACGAATCCGCAGTCTTCCCATTACCCCCGAAAAGGTGATGGTTTGAATACGCGTCATCTTATTCAACTTGCCCGTGATGCGATCGAAGAAGAGCAATCGTGCGTTCTATGCACCGTGGTTCGACTTGACGGCAGCGGGTATGGACGTCCTGGTGCGAGACTGCTGTTGACGGAATCGGGCCAGCGATGTGGATTTGTCAGCGGAGGATGCCTCGAGAAAGATCTCTGTCGACGTGTCTGGTCAGCGACCCAATCCGGGCCGCGATTGCTCGCGTTTGACACTCGTGGTAATTCGGTCACTGCGACGCGTTACAACACCGGTTGCGAGGGTGTCGTGTACGTGTTGTGCCAACGCGTGACAGCGGATGACACCATCGCCATCGATGTGCTTGATTGTGTTGAAGAAGACGGATTGATCGCGAGGCTGTTGACCATTTACCGCAGCAATAGTGCCGAGTACGTCGTGGGCGACATGTGGGTCGAAATGGCGGACCAACGTTTTGTTTCACGTCCTGGATTGACAATCGACAGCGAATGCGAGCGAGAATGGCTCGGATCGCACCGCAACCGAGTACTGGTGTATCGAGACCGCAACGGCAATGAAGTTGAAACCGCCGTCGAAATCCTGCGTCCGCCTCGTGAATTGGTGGTGTTTGGCGCCGGCGACGACGCCATTCCGTTGGTCCGCGCCGCGGCCCAGCTCGGTTGGCGTGTTACCGTGATCGGCAAACGTGCGGAACTTGCCCACCGAGACCGCTTTGCAAACCTTGTCTCCGATGGCCGGATCGACGTGCGTTGCAATGACCCCGCAGAGGAGTGCGAGCGATTAAGCATTCACATGCGAACGGATATCGTCGTGATGACTCACGATTTCGAAGGCGATGTCAAACTGTTGCCAAAACTGCTTGATTCTCAAAGTCGATACATTGGTTTACTTGGTCCCAAACGTCGACTTGCGGGCTTGGTCCAACGGCTTTACGAACAAGGACGCGTACTCAGCGAAACCGAGATTGATCGCATCCGCAGCCCCATCGGTTTGGACATCGGTGCGGTCTCACCCGAAGAGATCTCGATCTCGATCGTGGCTGAATTGATCGCAATCGAAAGTGAACGTGACGGCGGCATTTTGCATCGTCGCAACCAACCGCTGCACGAACCGGCTGAACTCGTGCGACTCGCCACAGTGACGTCGCCGTGAAGCATGCAATCATTCTTGCCGCAGGCGGCTCAACACGCTTGGGCCACCCGAAACAGCTTATCCGCTGGGGTGATGGCAACCTGCTAACGCATGTGATTCAAACAATCGCCGCGGCCGGAGTCGAGCAAATCGCCGTGGTCGTCGGTGCTCATCAAGATGCCATTATCGCCAGTGTGAACATGGATGAATATCCGCTGGTTCGCTGGCTGCGCAACGCAGATTGGCGCGACGGACAATCGACCAGCTTGCGTTTGGCGATTCACGAACTGCAGTCTCAATGGAGCGAACATGACGCGATTCTGATCGCGTTGTGCGACCAACCCGCGATTGAACCCGAACACTACGCCGCCTTGATCGACACCGTCATAAGCGGCGACTTTGCCAGTTCCGCCACGCGGTATCCCTCGGGGGCTGGCGTGCCGGCATGCTTTAGCGCCGCCACCTTGCGCTCGCTGGAACTTCACGGAGATCAAGGTGCCAAAAACTGGCTCCGCACTCAGCCACGGGGCAAGGTGCATCTGCTGCAGTGCCCCGCCGCGGCTTGTGACATCGATTCGCCGCAAGATGAAATCCAGTTGCGTCGGCATTCCCTCCGTAGCGGACAAGACTAACGATCCCCCGTGACGGACTTTTGATACGTTCCACGACGCTCGCTAGTGGCTGCACACCCCAAGTCCGACTTGTGAACCGTCACCCGCCCCGAGGCCTGAGCCCCCCATTTTTACGCCCCTTTGAATGTGAGCCGGACGCTGCGAATCCGGCATGTCCCGTTGCCGCTAGGGCACTAAGAAGTTACCTTTTCTGCATGACCACTCCCCCTTAGCACGAATGCCGACGGCGAACCGCTGCAATGCAGTGCGAACATCGCCGTCCGATTGTCACCTTACTCGACAGTCACTCTCGAACGCTGTGCTTCTTCTTCCGTGTCC
This sequence comes from Novipirellula sp., assembly GCF_041583735.1. Classification (NCBI taxonomy): domain Bacteria; kingdom Pseudomonadati; phylum Planctomycetota; class Planctomycetia; order Pirellulales; family Pirellulaceae; genus Novipirellula; species Novipirellula sp. The sequence continues at coordinate 153 of NZ_JBFHFD010000196.1, read as the reverse complement.
TTTCGCCTGATCGGACCTGCCTGCTTTACCGCTCGACCAGGAAGTGAGGGACGACGCCACAAGTGGCTCTCCACGAAACGCCTGTCATCTACGATCCAAGTTCCATTATGAGCACTCTGCCTACCCGCCCCGCCACCGCCGCCAAATCAGCTT
>NZ_JBFHFD010000195.1:0-13543 GCF_041583735.1 Novipirellula sp. | reverse complement strand
TTTTCAGTCAGCGAGCCTTTGACGCCGATCATGCCAATTTTGAGCGTTTTGCGGAGCCATGGTTTATCGGCGGCAGCATCCGCAGCTGCGGCGGTTGATGGACGCATCATTGCCAAACCAGCGACCGAGGCCGCACCGAGTTGCAAGACTTGACGACGTTGAAACAGCGTTTGTTTTTTCATGGTGGGAATTCACTCGCAGAGCAAAGGTGGGATTCGGGGTGAAGGTCGCCGCCCATTGTAAACGCGTTTCGCCATCGAGCGGCGCGCGAACCGCAGGAAATCCGCTGCGAAATCGATTAACAGCTGACCGATGCCCGCTTTTCAGAACCATTCGCCAAGTGTAAGTGAGGGACCACCATCGGTACCGGTCCCTCGCTGACGCGTCGGGTTGGGACTTACGCCCGACGGCATAAACGCGAGCGGCGTTGGGTCCGTAGCGAAAGTCGCAGAGACTTTCGGCGATGTTGTTGGGGTGGACGTGAGCTGATGACAGGCTGGAAGCCTATCCCACATTGAGGCAGCGAAAGTCTTGACGACTTCCGCTTCTTAGGAGACGAAGCGGCGGATGCGGACAGCGGACGCTTGGCCTTGGGGGGTGACGTTCACGCTGATGAACTCGTCGCCTGCGGGGACGCCCGATTTCACGCACGCGTTGATCGGGCACGCGGGATCGAGGTTCTCGCAATTCAAAATTGGGAACAATTCGCCGCCAAGTGCATCGAGACTGGCGACAATCTCGACCATCGATCCACCGGCACCGAGATTTCCAAAATGCCCTTTGGCCGTGGTGACGGGGGGCTGATCCGCCGGAGGCCCAAAGACGTCCGCGATCGCTTCGGCTTCGTAACGATCCCCTTCAACGGTCCCCAGTCCATGAGCGTGGATGTGACCGATCGATCTCGGATCGGCCTTACCCAACGCCCCCTTCAACACGTTTCGCACCGCTTGGCGAATGAAATCTTCACCGGCGCCCGATCCAACCGCACTGCTGCTGAATCCGACGACTTCGCCGAGAATCGTGGCACCGCGAGCTTGGGCGTGTTCGAGCGATTCGCACATGATCGCGGCGGCGCCTTCGCCCACCACGCTACCGTCACGCGAAACATCAAACGGACGACTCATTTTTGACGGATCCTCGGTGTCGGCGGCAAGTTTTTCTTGCAGCGAAGCGTGCAGCGTACGCAGCGGATGGACGCGAGAACCGGTCGCACCGACGATCAAGGCGTCCGCGTGCCCTCGTTCGATCGTCGAGACGGCTTCGCCCAGCGCCGCACCCCCACTCGCTTCACGAACGGTGATCGAATTGTTGGGGCCACGCAGATTGTTGTAGATCGCAATATGGCTGGCTGGCATGTTCGGCAAGTACTTCAGCAACCACAACGGATTGACTTGCGGACGACCTTCGCCCCCCCACTTGTCAAAATCGAACGTGCCTTCGTCGTCCATACACTTCAAGATGCCTGCCGAAAATTCTTCGGGCAACGACATGATGTAATCGCAACCGTAGACCACGCCGACGCGTTCGGGATCACGTTTGTCTTCGCTCAATCCGGCATCGTGCAGTGCCAATTGAGCCACCGCGACGCCCATCTCGATTTCGCGGCACATCACTTTGCTGCCTTTGCGAATCGTCCGTTGCAGCGGTTTTTCCAGCGGACCATAGTTGGAAATGTCGCCGGTGAAATCGGTCGCTTCCGCACCATGGTCGACGCCGAGCACGCCTTGCGGCACTTGCGTGAATGGCCCAATGCCGCTTTTGCCTGCTCGCAAAGCCGACAACATTGCCGAAGATTCTATTCCGAGCGGACTGACGACACCACGGCCTGTGATGACAACGCGACGAGAGGGAGTTCTATCCATGGAAGGTCTACGACCGAAACCGGTCGGTTCACTGAGAGAGTCGAGAAACGCGTAGTTGCGTCAAAAAACAGGGAGAGCGAGACGCCATTCTAGCCAGATTCGGCGAATCGTTTCAGTAGGGGCAAAACAGAGCGTTTGGGGCAATGAATGGGAGATAGGCTTCCAGTCGGTCGAGGAGTCCTGTCGAGGAGCCTATGACAGGCTGGAAGCCTATTCCCACACAAATCACCCCGAAACTCTTGGCGAGTTTCTCTACTTAAAAACATGCTTTTTCGTCGGCCCTAGTACCGGCCACGATGGGGGGCATCAAACGGGATCGCGGTCGCCGTTCGTGGGGCGATCGGGTTGGTCGTCAGATTTTCCGACGCACGACCGCGGAATTCGACGAACATCAACGCGTCGGCGCGTCCCGAGGTATTCCCAGTTAACATGTCCAGATTCATGATCGACGATCCGCCCTGACGCTCGGGGCTGGCCACGACACCACACGACAGCAACAGGACCTTGTCCGATTCCCAGCGGAATCGTTCGTGCAATCGCCAACTGACGACCTGAGGCACGTCGATTTTTGTGCGATGCACTTGCTGGTTGCGAAGCGGCAACTCGAGCTCCACCGAATTAAATTTGTCGACTTGGTCGATCTCGGCCTTGATCATCACGTCAATGATGCTGTTGTTGGTCGTCAACAATGGACTAAGTGACAAACGATAACCTTCTTGGACTTCGCCGGTTTCCGGTTCGTATGGCGGCCATCCCTGCGGTGATTCGCGGACGTTTCGCACATAGTTGCGGCCGCGAGTTCGTGACAATTTTTCGGTTTGACCGTTGAAAATCGGTAAGTCGACGCCCTGAACTTCACGAGCATCCGTGCGTTGGCGAAGCATGTTCAAAACGACGGCCGCGTTTTCTTTGCTCAACAGCCATGCTTGAACGCCTGGCGAATCAACGGGAACGTGCGTCATCAACATGTGAGCACGAGCACGCCAATTGGGATTTCCCACCGTCATCAAACGCAGATGCAGCACTTGCGGTTGGATGTCGCCGGCAATGAACCGATCGACGATCCCCGCGACGACTTGATGGACCTCAGGGGTGTGATAGACCGACAATTCGTCCCGTGTCGCACTCATGAACCCGAACGGCTCGGTGAACCAGACATCGGTGCCGGTTTCTCGCAAAATCCAGTCGATCACGGCCTGCTCGGGCCGGTCATGCTGCGTCAAATAGCGTGTGTAAGCGCTCAAATCGTAGACGCGATGCTCCTGTCCCGCACTTCGCGGCAATTCGCCACCGCCGGTGACTTGGCCATTGGCTTGCGGTCGCGCTGCAGCCGGTTGGCGACTGGCAGGGTTCTGCTGCAGACTCGGGGGGGTGTCGCCCGCGGGTAACCCCATCCCCTGCGGCGGTGGTGCCTGTGCGTGGGCCACATTCATGTGACTGAGGGCAACAAGAGTGGCGCAAAACGCCCCAGCAATCAAAATTGGTCGCATCGATTCCATTCCTGGCCGATTTAGGAAACAAGTATTTGTTCCCTGGCTATACGACTTGAGTCGAATTGGTCGCAAGGTTGAAAAAAGGCCAAGTTTGCCTGAATGCCCCCGTTTTCATGGATCGGATACATGCTTATCGGGGGCGTTTCCTCACGTCGATGTTGCGGACGCTCGCGGCGATGTACGACGAATACCACCCGCTTAGCGTGAAGCTTCAGGGCAACGACCATGCTTGCCCCCCGGCCTGGCGAATCTTTTATGAATTAAAAATGCTAGCGGTTGTTGTTTCTGTGATCCGGGGATTAGAATTCCCACAAAACTCATCAACGCTTCGCGCTCCCTTAACACTTCGCGATTACCGGACGATTGTCTTGGAATTTTCAGCACTTACCGAATTAGTTTGTGGTCTCATTGGCGGACTTGGGATTTTCCTGCTGGGCATGAAAAACATGTCCGAGGGAATGCAAGCCGTTGCCGGCAGTAGTCTGCGAAAAATGATCGCGGCGGTAACGAACAACCGAATTTTCGCAACGATCGTCGGAGTCATCGTCACCTGCGTGGTCCAGTCCAGCTCGATCACGACCGTGATGGTGGTGGGGTTTGTCAACAGCGGTGTGATGGAGTTGTCGCAAGCGATCGGCGTGATCATGGGGGCCAATATCGGTACCACGATCACCGGTTGGATTCTGGTGTTGAAGATTGGCAAGTACGGTTTACCGGTTCTCGGTGGCGCCGCGTTCGTTTACCTCTTCTCACGCGGCGAACGGGCCCGATACTGGGCGATGGCGATCATGGGGGTCGGGATGGTCTTTTTCGGCTTGGAATTGATGAAGGACGCTTGTTCGATCATCAAACAATTGCCTGATTTCGAAGCGTGGTTCAAATCGTTCGAGGCAGATTCTTACATCGGTGTTTTGAAGTGTGCGTTCATCGGCTGTGTCCTAACCACATTGGTTCAGTCGTCGTCGGCGACGCTTGGCATCACGATCTCGTTGGCCTCGCAAGGCATTATCACTTACGAAACCGCCGCCGCGCTTGTGCTTGGCGAAAATATCGGGACCACGATCACGGCGTTTTTAGCCTCACTCGGAGCCACCACGAACGCTCGGCGAGCTGCCTATTTTCATGTCATTTTTAATATGTTTGGGGTGTTCTGGATCACTGCGATTTTCCGTTACTACATCGTGCTGGTTAAATGGCTGATGGTCGGCGACGTTGATGCCGAACTGATTATCGATGGCGAAACGACATTCCCCAATCGAACGGCTGCGATCGCGGCAACGCACACAATCTTTAATGTTGCGAACGTTCTGCTATTCCTGTTGTTCGTTCCGCAATTTGTCCGCTTACTGAATTGGATGGTTCCGTCCAAAGATTTCAAAGAGAAGCCTCGCTTGACCGATCTTGACATCCGGTTGCTGGAAACACCGCTGTTGGCAATCGAACAATCGCGTCGCGAGATCGAACGGATGGCCGATGGCTGTTCAAAGATGCTCGATTGGTTGGCCGAATTGATCCAGCAGGAGAATCCAGACAAAACGCTGGCCGATCGCTTGCGAAAACGGGAACAAGTACTTGATTCGATCCAAGATGAAATCGCGGTGTACGTCACCAATCTGCTCTCCAGCAATCTGCCGCACTCGGTCGCCGACGAAGCACGTCGTCAATTGCGAATGGCCGACGAATACGAATCGATTAGTGATTACATCGTCAACCTGGACAAATTCGACCGCAAGTTGCGACGCGATGGGCTGCGATTCTCCCCTGCACAAATCCAAGATTTAGTGCAATTAAACCAGATCGCTGCCGAGTACTTACGCGAAGTCAACGAGGCCTTCCACCAAGGCAACGACAACGTGATATTGAAGACCGATGCCGCCAACAAACGCGTGCGTACGAAAATCAAAATGCTCCGCAAAGCACATTTGGAAGAACTCTCCGGCGGCGAAATTCCGCCACTGGTCAGTGTCGCTTACCTTGCGGCGTTGAACGCGTTTGCCCGCGTCCGCGATCATTCGCAAAACATCGCCGAATCGATTCCCAGCGAGTAGGGAAGTCAAATTCGCAAGGGGGGGATTTCACCCGGCTGCCGTGAACGCGTCAACACAGAGCGTTGTGCAGCGAGTACATTAACGTACTCGCCGAACTCGTTTCTCTCCTACCCATGACGCCTGCCCATGTTTCGAATTTCCATTTGCGTTCTTGCCTTTCTCACTTGGACCTCCGCAGCGATTGTCGACGCCGCCGATAGCCAGCCCAAAACGGCTGGCTACAAAACCGCGAACGACATCATCTACCGCACTTCCGACGATGCTTCGATCAACGAGAAATGTCGTTTGGATGTCTACTATCCTGAAAACGCCCAAGACGCCGCCGCGATCGTTTGGTTTCACGGCGGGGGACTGACCGCTGGCAAACGAGAAATCCCCTCGTCGCTGAAAAAGAAAGGCGTGATCGTTGTCGGAGTCGATTACCGGCTCAGCCCCGATGTAACCGTGAATGATTGCATCGACGATGCCGCTGCGTCTGTCGCTTGGACATTCAACAACATCGAACAATATGGCGGATCCCGCGACAAGATTTTCGTGAGCGGTCATTCCGCGGGCGGCTATCTGACCAGCATGATTGGGATGGACAAAAAATGGCTCGCGGCACATCAGGTTGATGCCGACAAAATCGCAGGGCTGATCCCGTTTAGCGGCCATACCATCACTCACTTTACCGCTCGCAAAGAACAAGGGATCGGCGGCAAACAGCCGGTCATTGATGCCTTGGCTCCGCTGTTTCATGTTCGCAATGACTGTCCACCGCTGCTATTGATCACCGGTGACCGTGAACTCGAAATGCTCGGTCGTTACGAAGAGAACGCCTACATGTGGCGGATGATGCAAGTCGTCGGTCACCCGCAAACCACGCTGTACGAATTGGATGGCTTTGATCACGGCCAGATGGGCCAGCCTGCATTTCCACTGCTGCTGAAGTTCGTCAATTCGATCGCTAAAAATTAATTCGCTAACGGTAACGCCTCACCAGGAATCTGACATGCAACCGGAATCATCTCTAAAGCGTCGTGATCTGCTGACCTATGCCGCATTTGGAAGCGCGGTCTTGGCAACTGGATCGAACGCGATCGCAGCGCCCGCCGAGTCGACCAAGGACACCCCACCGCGACCGAAGTACGAGATGAAAAAGTCGATCAATCTGTGGGCGTTTCCGTATCCCGACAAGATGACGCTGCGGCAATGCATGCAGCTGGCCAAAGATGCCGGTTTCGACGGGATCGAATTGAACTACGACCTCGAAAGTGATCTGTCACCCAATTCGGATACAAAAGAGTTCACTGCGATACGCCAGATGGCAGACGAGATCGGGATCGCGATTAGCGGCGTTTGCTCGTTTCTGTTTTGGCCGTTTCCGCTGACCAGTAACGATCCAGCCGAACGGGCCCGCGGCATGGAATTAGCCAGCAAAATGACGCAGGCGGCTCACGACTTGGGGACCGAAAATCTGTTGGTCGTCCCAGGCGCCGTCCACATGCCGTGGCGTCCCGATCATGATCCAACGCCTAACGACGTTTGCGATCGACGGGCTCGCGAGGCAATCGGAAAACTATTGCCGCAAGCCGAGAAGCTGAATGTCTCTCTGAACATCGAGAACATCTTCTTCAATGGCTTCTTGATGTCTCCGATGGAAATGGTCGACTTTGTCGACAGCTTTTCCAGCAAACATGTGCAGGTGCATTTCGACACGGGGAACATTATGGAGTACCAATTCCCCGAGCACTGGATTCCGATCCTCGGCGACCGCATCAAAAACATCCACTTCAAAGAGTACACGAAAAAGGGGAGCGATCATTCTTTGGAAGCGTTTCGCCCGTTACTTGACGGAACGACCGATTGGCCCGCCGTGTTGGCTGCGTTGGAAAAAACCGGATACGACGGCTATCTGACGTTCGAGTACTTCCATCCCTACTCGCATTTTCCCGAAGCCCTGATCTATCAAACCGCCGATTCACTTGACCGCATGCTCGGTATCAAACAGGGCTAGCCGTCGTAGCGGACGTGGTCAAGCCTTTCGTTCCACGACGCATCCCCCCCCCCAAGAATTCTTGGCGAGTTTCGCTACGAAATCTTTCACCACGCTCCGTTGAGCAGCTAATACGGAATCAGCGGGTCAGATTTTATCAGCGGTTTACTTTGAGGGGGGGGGATTTTGTAGGTCGCGTCGCGCTGCATACCGCGACCTCTGCAACCACAACCAATCAATTCATTGATCGGCGTTCTAAGCTGGATATCTCGTTGAGCGGCAGGGTCCGACGCATTGCCCGCGACCTTACGGTCAACCGTTCACCGCTGCGATTTGCATTGCGCTTGCATCAATCGCTCGTCAAGCGTTGCCGCAGCATAGTCAGCGGTGGGCAAGTCATGATGATGTCCGCACCGCCAACAAAACACGTCCATCTTTTCTTGACTTTTTTTGAAGTTGAAGAAATTTGTTGAGGCGGCACTGCCCTCGTTATACGCATTGCTAGTACACAGCACCGGTCCGCAAGCGACAGGGCATCTTCACTTCCAAGAATGGACCCTCATTCTTTTCTGGTCACTTCGTGTTAACAAGGCAAACTTAATGGACTCAACTTCACGGCCCCGCGCGGGGTTCACCCTTGTCGAACTGCTCGTGGTAATTGCCATCATCGGCGTTTTGGTCGGGCTACTTCTACCCGCAGTACAAGCCGCTCGCGAAGCGGCTCGGCGGATGAGCTGCAGCAACAACTTCAAACAGATCGGGTTGGCTATCCACAACTACCACTCGGCGTACAACCAGTTGCCAATCCATGGCACCGGCTCGTTTGACTACGGTGTGACGTCATGGGCAAGCAGCAGCGCGTTCTCGTCCAACCGTAACTTGAGCATGTTGGTCGGGATACTTCCGTTCATGGAGGGGCAGGCACTGTATGACTCGATCAGCAATCCGAATTCCATTGTTGCCTCGACCGGAGCACAGCGATCCCCTGCTTGGCCAGCAATGGGGCCGACTCCCGACCAAGCGGATTACACCCCTTGGGTAACCAGTATTCCCATGCTTCGCTGTCCCAGCGATCCGGGGGACGGCGTTCCCGCTCTGGCTCGCACCAACTATGTTGCCTGCACCGGTGACTCCGCATTCCTGTCTGCGCAAGGCAATCGGCAAAGCAGCGGCTTGCCAGCCGATTCAACGGTGACCTTGCAAACCCAGGCTGCCCACCGAGGGGTGTTCGCTATGCAGCGAAAAATGGCTTTTCGCGATGTCTTGGACGGTCTGGCCAATACGATCTGCGCAGGCGAAATCGCGACCGATCTGGGTGACTACGACAAACGAACGATTGTTTGGGAGAAAGCAACGCATGACCTCAACACATCCGCTGCGGATTATTGTCAACAATACGTCAGCGCCGATCGGCCCCAGTTTTGGGGTGGCACCACATCGACCTCCGCACTGTATGGACGTGGTTATCGCTGGGCCGACGCCCGCCCTAACTATGGTCAATGCATGACGATCTTGCCGCCCAACCGCGAAATCTGTTTCCAAACCACCGCAGAGGACTCCGGCATCGCAACGATGTCCAGCCGTCATCAAGGCGGTTGCCATGTGCTGATGACGGATGGAGCTGTCAAATTTGTGACCGATTCAATTGAAGCCGGAAACTCGTCCGCATTTCCAGTCAATTACTCAGGCACCGCGGCCAACGGCAACTCGGCGGGATCGATGAGTCCGTATGGGTTGTGGGGCGCCTTGGGCACCCGTGCCGCCCGCGAAGTCGTTAGCGGCGACTTCTAAGCTCGTCTCGCGCTGATAAACAAAAAAAGCCCGCTCGAGTACTCGAGCGGGCTTTTCTCAATAAAGTCTTTCGTTTCACCGACTGGATCGCTTATTTCTTAGCCTGACGGCTAAACAGTCGTGTCGGTTCTTCGGTCGTGACTTCTTGCGACAATTTTTCACTTGAAAGCGTGGCTTTGAATCGCACGTTTTCATTGCCATCGGCCTTGGCGATGACCTTGTAATCCATGCGATCACCGGGCTGCATCGTCTTGATCGGTTCGAAGGTGACCGTCGAACCGTCCTGGTTGTGCTTGGTCGGCCCTTCAGCAGATTGGAACGTCAATCCTTCGGGAAGCTCGGCAACCACTTTGACTTTGTTGTCCGCCGCGTCGCCTTCGTTCCAAACTCGGATCATGTAGACCACTTCTTCGCCGTTAGAGACGGGATCTTCGTCGTCAATGACCAATAACTGCATCGCAGGCAATCGCACGATCCTGGCTTCCGCCATCGCCATCGACGTGGCTCGCGCCTTGGCCTTGGCTTGATCTTCCGCACCCTCTACGGCACAAACATAGGTTGCAACGACCTTGGTCGGCAATTTGTCGATGTCACCAGCACGCAGTGCGTAATCAAACGTGGCGGTTTGGCCTGCTTCCAATCGGTCGATGGTGATGATGTCCTCGTTCATCTCCATGGCGATCTTTTGGTTGTCCGAATCGTGGTTACCAGATTCGTTGCTCTTCGATTTCGTCTTCGTATCACTGTCGTTTGTCGATTTATCCTTTGGGGCCTTTTCGGACTTCTGGTTCTTTGCCGGAGTCGGTTCGCCCTGGTTGGACTTCTTGCTCTGCTTGTCCTGTTTCGCGATCGAAGTATCGCTCATGTCCAATAATCGAGATTGGTTGGGCCACAGCACGCGAACTTGAACGTCCTCGGCTACCGCATTTCCAGTATTGGTGATACTGGCGGTGAACTCAGCCATTTGATCGCCATACAAACGATTCGGACCATCAAGGTTGACGGCCAAGTCGGCGGTGATCACTTTGGTGCTGGTTTCTTTACTGCGAGATTTCAAGTCGCTTTTTTGGGCTTTGGCAACGGCACGACTCGAGAACGTTCCCGCTTTATGAGCGTAAACGCGTGCAACAAACTTACGAGTGTCGCCAGCTTTCAAACCGTCGACTTGGAATTCCAATTCGCTGTTGCCTTCGATCGTGGCCAGTCCATCGCCCAACGAATCGCTGACAATGAAGGGGCCGACGTCGCCGGAACCACCGTTTTTCACCGCATATTCAAGCTCAATCACGTCACAGCGATTCGCTTTTTCGGGGGCCGTTTTGGTCAGCTCGAGTTGAGGCTTGACCACCTTGCTCGACAAACACAACGCAGGGGTATAGCTGGCGATCTCAAGACAACTGCGAAGTTCGCCCTCTTCGTCGGCCGACGCCGTCACTTCGAGCGTCCGGCTTTGACCAGGGTTCAACATTGCGATCTTCATGCTATCGCCCGAGGTCGACGTTTTTTCAGTGGTCGTCTTTTTTGATTTGTCTTTGTTCTGTTTCTTGGCGTCTGCACCTTTCACTGATACCGACTCGATGCTCAAGCCCTTTGCTTTACGTTGCTTCAGTTCGATGTCATGCAAGACAACATTGTCCGATGCATTGGTGACCTCGACTGTATACGTGAACGATTCGCCCACCCGCGTTTCTTCGGGCATCGACGCACGAAGCGTCAACAATCCATCGCCTGTCGTGATCGTTTCATCGGCGTGTGCATTGCCCGGAGTGACACAAATCGCGGCAGCGACCAGCATCGTAAAGAGAGGTGTTGTTTTTAACCAACGTGACATTGTAATACCTTTAATTGGACTGGAGGGAAAAAGGGAAGAGCCGCACTTTCGACTCCACATCACCACATCTGTGTTCAGCTGAAAGAATTGTGGATACCTCCCGTGGGTCGCAACTGGCGCGCCGAAAGGGTTGTTGATTTTGAGACGAACCAACAAGAATCGGGATTCACTTCACCATTTCGCCGCGATACCCCTGCTATAGCAAACCAAAACTCCAATTTGAAAAAGTCCGCCGCTCGCACCGGAGGTGCTTCGAGATGAAGGCGGTTTAACGAGGGACACAACTCGTTTGATTGCTCGTCGCCCAGCGTGGTGGTTCATCCACAACCGCACGTTCCAGGGGAGAGGCTGATTTCGTGAGCCGTTTTGCCGCTCGGCATGGTTTCGTCACCATCTAACCGGAACTAGCGCCCAACCGGAACGCTCTGAAGCATTTTCTGGTAGCTACCTTCGCCAGAAGGTGGAGATTCGCAATGGACACCAACAATCCACGCTCTAGCGAGCGTAGCTACGAAACGAAAATGCTGTGATTTGCAGTTGAAATCGTTCACGGCGTTAGGGTAGCGCCTGGGAACGAGGACGAGATTTTATGATCTGCGAAACCAATTTGCGTCGTCGTTTCGGGTATAGTGAAAACCGTGATAGCTAAATCCCGCGAGCGTCCACCGGGTCACTCGTCCCGCCCGGCTTTCCCACCTGCCCGCCCGCTCCTTCGAAATCGGAACGCAATCATGCGACATCTCGCTTCCCCTGTTCTGCACGCGTTAGGCATTGCGATCCTGATGCTGGCCAATCAAGCCCTGGCCGCCGATCCGCTGCACTTTATCGACACCAGCTTCGAGAACGCTTCGCCACTGGATTGGGAAGTCTTAGCCGATGGCACGGTCCGCATCGATCTGATCTACGACCACGAGCGAGATTCGCCCAATCGAGCGGCAGGACATTGGCACTTTCGCGTCGATGCGGAACCCGGCAGCGAACTGACACTGCTACTAAACCATTTTTCCAATGTCTGGAACGGTCGCTCGGCGTTGGCATGTTCCGACGCGACGATCGGATTCATCAGCCCCGATGGAAAGCAATGGCAATCGATCGAAACAGAGTTTATCAAGGAGACGGGGCAACTGCGTTTCAGCGTGACGATCCCGCTCAGTGGCAGCTTGTGGGTGGCTCGGTTGCCGCCCTATCGCATCAGCGATTTGAACCGCTTGCTTGATGAGATCGTGAAGCATCCGCTGGTAGAAATCACCCCGATCGGCGAAACCGTCCAGAGACGTCCGCTCGAGATCGTGCGAATCGGCCGCGATGATGCACCGAATCGCGTCTTCATCCGCGCCCGTGCCCATCCCTGGGAACCGGGGGGCAATTGGGTCGTCGAGGGCATGATGCGTCATTTGCTGAAAACGCACGACGATCAAAGTGCGACCTACTTGGACCGATATTGCGTTTATATCATGCCGATGGCTAACAAGGACGGTGTCGCGATGGGGCGAACTCGGTTCAATGTGTTCGGCAAAGATCTGAACCGCGACTGGAACTCCCCACCGGATGAAACGCTTTGTCCTGAGAACGCCGCCCTTGAAAAATGGCTAACGGGAATGCTCGACTCAGGCCGTCGGCCGCATCTAGCACTGGAGATGCACAATGACGAAAGCGGCAAATTGCATCTCAGTCGTCCCGACGACACCCAGCTCGACGCCTATCTGATCCGCATGAATCGCCTGGAATCGTTGCTCGTCGAAAAAACGTGGTTCCGCGAAGGGGCAACCGATCCAACGTTTCATAATTCGGGGACGCTTGGCGAAGGTTGGCTGTCGCGTTTCGGCATCGACGCGGTGATTCACGAGTTAAATGCGAATTGGATCGAAGGACTGCAGTCGCGGCCTTCCGCCGAGCACTGGATGATGTACGGGCAGCAACTTTGCGAGGTGCTGGATGCCTATTTTAAAGCAGCCGATTGATCTTCGTCTCTGCTAATTCGCAGCCTGCAAACGCGAAGCCACCTCTCCCGAGCGCAGCTCGGGAGAGGTCGGACGGGCCCTTTAGGCCTCGTCCGGGTGAGGGCCGACCGAGCAAGGAAATCGCGGCAAGCAGATGTCGGTGGGATGACCCGTACGAGCAAGCCTGAGACAAGCCCTCACCCGAGCATCGCTGAAGGCTCTGCTCGACCTCTCCCTAAACTGCGTTTTGGGAGAGGTGGCAGGTTACACGGCACCTCGCCCGAGCGCAGCTTGGGAAGAGGTCGGACGGGCACTTTAGGCCTCGTCCGGGTGAGGGCCGACCGAGCAAGGAAATCGCGGCAAGCAGATGTCGGTGGGATGACCCGTGCGAGCAAGCCTGAGACAAGCCCCTCACCCGAGCATCGCTGAAGTCTCTGCTCGACCTCTCCCTAAACTGCGTTTTCCGCAGAGGTGGCAGTCAACGAGTCACTTCGCCGCACCGCTAATGGAGAAGTCTGACGCGGGAACAGCTCAGTTTGCGACAAACTGAATGATCCGAGCCGCATTGCCGCTGCTGCGTGTTGTGTCCGCGATTTTCAGCTC
>NZ_JBFHFD010000194.1:0-13545 GCF_041583735.1 Novipirellula sp. | reverse complement strand
TGTCATACATGCCGGAAACGTAGGCCGGTTGTCCCGACATGATCGCCGATCGAGATCCGTTGCACGCAGGAGATCCGCAATGAGCGTTGGTGAACAGCATTCCCGATTCCGCAAGCCGGTCGATGTTTGGCGTGCGGGCTTGCGGGTGTCCCTTTAAACATCCGATCCAATCGTTTAGATCGTCAACCGAAATGAACAGAACATTCGGCTGCTCCGCCACCGCCGGCAGCGATAGCGATGTCCATAGCAGACAGCTCATCAGCGACGGTATCATCCATCGCAAACGGCGAAAGGGGGTGGCAATCGGTTGCATTCGTATTCTCCGAGCGTAAATGGGATCAATCCCGTTATCGTGATTCTGGCTAGATGGCTTCGCTAGCGGGCGTTGTTTCTTAGGCTTCGCTTGTTAATAGTTCGGCGCTTCGAACTCGCGGCGAAGCCGTTCGTACTCTTGTGACAATTGGGTTCGTACGGCCGAGTATTCTGGGTTGTGGTAAACATTCACCAACTCGTTCGGATCCTTATTTAGATCGAACATCTGCCATTCGTCGGTCGCGGGAAGGTAGAATAGCTTGTGATTCTTCGTGCGGACTCCGAAGTGTTGCGGGACCGCGTGTTCGCCAAGTTCATAGTAGGCATAGTACAGCGAGTCACGCACTTTCGCGGAACTGTCACGCAATACGGGCATTAGCGAGTGTCCTTGGACTTCATCTGGAACCGGCAATCCTGCACATTCCATGAACGTCGGTGCGTAGTCGATGTTTTGGATCAAGGCTTCGGGTCGCGAGCCCGGTTTGATCATTCCGGGCCAACGAATCACAAAGGGCATTTTGAATGATTCTTCAAACATCCATCGTTTGTCGAACCAACCGTGTTCGCCCAGATAAAATCCTTGGTCGGACGAATAGATCACGATCGTGTTTTCTGCCAGATCGTTGTCGTCAAGGTATTTCAGCAAACGACCCACGCTGTCGTCGACAGCCTTGACCGTTTCAAGATAGTTTTGTGCATAGCGGCGATACTTCCACTGCACCATTTGGCGGTGATTGATTTTGCCGGCGCGATAGTCGCGAACGAACTCGGCGTTTTTCGGTGCAAAGTGAGCGTCCCACTGGACTCGCTGCTCGCTTGTCATTCGGTTGTATTCAGGCGTTCCGTAATTTCGAAACGAGGGTAGTTTAAGATCACCTCGTTCATCATCGCGAAGTTTCAAATCGTAGGCCCAAGTCATGTGGCGGTCGATTTCCATTTCGTTCTTCGCCAGCGTGGCGGAGCGATTGGCGTAATTGTCAAACAGCGTCGCGGGTTCTGGGATTTCGACATCGTCGAGTGTTCCCAAGTGACGAATCGCTGGTGCAAACGTTCGGTGTGGAGCCTTGTGCTGGCACATCAACAAGAACGGTTTGTCCTTGTCTCGTTGCTGCAGCCAGTCAATTGACTTGTCAGTTGTTAGGTCCGTGACATAGCCTTCGAACTTTTTCTGCGATCCATCCATCTGCAAGAAGACGGGGTTGTAGTAGTGCCCCTGTCCCGGCAGTATCTCCCAGTAGTCGAACCCGACGGGATCGGTTTTTAAATGCCACTTGCCGATTATCGCGGTTTGGTAACCAGCCGCTTGAATCGATTTTGCGAACGTCCATTGGCTTGAATCAAAGCCCTTGCCATCGTTTCGCATGAAGCCATTTTTGTGACTGTGTTTCCCGGTCAAGATGCAGGCACGCGACGGGCCGCAGATCGAGTTTGCACAGAATGAATTTTGAAACAGTGCTCCTTCTCTGGCGATTTGATCGATGTTGGGCGTGGGAGCTGCTTCGGCTAAAGGACCGCCATAAGCCGAGATCGCATTGACCGCGTGATCGTCTGAAAAGATGAACACGATGTTGGGACGATCCGAATCCGCAGCGGACAATTCGGGCATCCACGGGCATAACAAGAGCCAAGCGATACTGGCGTAAATCGTACTGATAGAGAGCTTCATCTTTTTGCTTTCGACGCTAGCGTCACAGGTGGGGTGAGGGCGTTGCACAATCGACTGCTGTGCAAGCACTGCAGTCTAATCGATGTTAGTAATGACAATGGCGATTGCAATGCGGGCTTCCGCATGCAGGCGAATGCGACGGAGACGGTTCGATGAACTTCCGCCGCAATGTGGCGTCTCTGGTTGTGAGATGCCGGCGGTAGCCGAATCCATTTGCAAAGTGGTTTTAGCGGAAGAAAGTAGGATAGCGTGCAAATGTCGGTCGAACGGGGCGATTGGATTGGGCGTTTTATGTTTTCCTGTTAATTTTTTCAGCGAAAAAATATTGTGACGGGATCCACCTAGGTGTTTGCCGTTGTCGTACGCGGTGTGCCGAAAGGGGCAAACAACTGCTTTGCGTTGTAGCGGTGGATTGATGCGCAATAGGCGGCTCGCGGGGGTTGAGTTTGCCACAAAAACACAAGGCCGCACGAGTTGGTTGGCACTGCTGAGCGGCGTTTTTCGCATGTCTTGACTGCGATTATGAAGGGGGCGAGCCAGGGGCGATTTAATGCGTTGTGCGCAAATACTTCATATAGCAACTAATTGATCCAATCACCGATCGTGGTTGGATTCTAGACTTTGTGTGTGGGGAATGCGTTGTGCCTACACAACGTTCCGATTTTTGCCGCCTCCCCTTACGGTTTACCGCGTCCCCACTGCGTCACTCGAAGGCTTTTCTAAACGGGGCTTTCGGGACTGTCACATTACGTTTTCTTTATCTGGATAGATTAACAAAGGTAAGCAATGAAATCGAAGATTTCAAAAGGATTCACACTAGTCGAACTACTGGTGGTGATCGCGATTATTGGGGTGCTTGTCGGACTTCTGTTGCCGGCGGTGCAAGCGGCTCGCGAGGCTGCTAGGCGAATGAGTTGTAGCAACAACTTCAAGCAAATCGGCTTGGCGATGCACAACTACGAATCGACCTATCGTCAATTGCCGCTCCAGGGCGGAGGGACCGCCACGCTGACTTCGGGCCGAGAACTGGCCCCCGGAAGCAACAGTCTTGAATTGTCCGCATTGGTCGGCTTTACGCCGTTCATCGAACAGCAAGCACTGTGGGAGCAAATCTCTAATCCGTACCAAGTTCCTGCGGGCGAACCCGGCGCCGGGAACCTCTACGCTGCCATGGGCCCTTACCCTGGCCGTTCGTTCAGCCGTCTCGTTGCATCTAATGCTGGGCCTTACAATCCGTTTGAGTCGGATATTCCAACATTCCGCTGCCCAAGCGATCCAGGCGTTGGGCTTCCTGCGATGGGCCGTACCAATTATGGCGTATGCATGGGCGACTCCGTCGATGCGACCAACCTTGGCCAGATCTATAACACGAATGGGACTGCGAAATCGACGAGCATCTTCCAAGAAGCCAACGCCAGCAACCGAGGCTTCTTCAAGAGTCAGTTGAAATCTGCCTTTCGTGATGTGTTGGATGGTTTGTCGAACACGATCGCGATGGGTGAGATGATCACCGACATTGGTGACAATGACAAACGATCGACCCCTGTCAACGGTAACTCCGGACCGACCGGACCGTTGAAATCGACGGGCGGTGCATTGTCTTGCGAAACCTTTGTCGATTCGGATCGGCCTTTGTTCTGGGATTCGGGTGCACCTTTCACATCGAGTTCCGTCGACAATCGACGTGGTTATCGCTGGGCCTGGGGCTTGCATCTGCACTCAGGGGTTTACACGGTCCTGCCGCCAAACCGAGAGATGTGCTTCAGCGCCAATTGGCACCAATCCGAAGCGGTATGCCCACCGAGCAGTCGGCACCAAGGCGGTGCTCATGTTTTGATGGGCGATGGCGCCGTCAAATTCATTACGGACTCCATTGACGCAGGAAATCTGGGGGGCCGAGCGATGGTCTCGGTCGATAACCAGAACGATGACGCGATGTCGATGCCCGGTTCGGCAAGCCCCTTTGGAGTCTGGGGGGCACTTGGCACCCGGGCTTCCAAGGAAGTGGTTAGCGATGAGTTTTAATGGCTAAGTGCCATGGTTTAGACAGCGTGCCCGGGGCTCTGGGCACGCTTTTTTGTTGATCAATGCTTCTTTTGTTTTCTCATGCTCGAGGCCGGCGAAATCATCCTCGTTGTTCTTGAAATGAGCTGTCCTAATTGTTTCCTCAGAAATCTGAGTTTGATATGAACGTTCGTGTGTTTTCGTTTGCTGTTTTGTTATTGGCGGTGTGCTCCGTGGGTTGCGCAGAAAAGAAAGTCGAAAAAAGCTATAGCGCTTCCGATGTTGAGCAATTGTTGAAGGATCATCCGGAATTGAATGATCCTCCTCCGGCAGAATATGCTGAGTGAGTTACGAGTAACGAGCCTTAGGTGAGAGCGGGATCTGATTCTCGCTGTCTGCATGGTTCCGTTGCGTCGCAAAAGCCCATCTCCGTCGGCAAGTCCGAATGAGGTGGGCTTTTTTGTTGCGCCGCATGCAATACGCCCTTAATGACCGCTCCGATACAAGCAGGCCTGCGTACAAGTCGGAATGAAATCGCAGTCCAATTCAGGGAAGCGTCAATGGCTGGGCGTCCCCCCGGGTCTCCGGTTGTCATACTCGCGGTTGCAATGCCGCAGTGGCGAATTGGATTGGTTGTGCGCAAATACTTTATACGGCAACTACTTTATCCAATCACCGGCCGTGGATAAGCGCTAGGATCTTAAGTGGGAGTGCGTTGTACCTACGCAACGTTCTGATTCTTGCCGCGTCCCCTTTGGTTGTTCGCATTCCCATTACGTCACACGAAGGCTTCCGTCAAGGAGTTTCGCTGGAGTGTCACATCACGTTTTATTTTTTGTTTAGATCAAAGGGTAGGCAATGAAATCGAAGGTTTCACAGGGATTCACGCTAGTCGAGCTACTAGTGGTGATTGCGATTATCGGGGTGCTTGTCGGGCTTCTGTTGCCGGCAGTGCAAGCGGCTCGTGAGGCCGCTAGGCGAATGAGTTGTAGCAACAATTTCAAGCAAATCGGCTTGGCAATCCACAACTATCATTCGACCTTCAATCAAATGCCGGTCCAAGGCGGCGGTGCAAACGGCAACGGGTTTGGCGACGGCGGAGGTAATATCACCTCGGGGGGTGGCCGCAGTTCACGTCGGCTTAGCTTCCTGGTCGGTTTGACCCCGTTCATCGAGCAGCAAGCGTTATGGGAAAAAATCTCTAACCCGAGTCTCGAAAATACGACCGGTACCGCCATGACCGGCCCGTGGAGTCCGATGGGGCCCAACCCTTGGACCCAAGACGGCTATGTGCCATGGGCGAGCGAGATTCCAGGGTTCCGTTGCCCAAGTGATCCCGGCACCGGGCTGCCTGCACAAGGCCGTACCAATTACGCGTGTTGTCTCGGGGACGGAATCTATGTCTATCATTACACTGACCCTCATCCTTGGGGCGATCACCGAGGTTATCCTGGTGGAGTTTCGGAAGCCACCGCCGGCGAGCGAGCACGCGGTAGTCACCGTGGAATGTTCCGTCCGCGAGTCGCGATGAAGTTCCGTGATACGCTTGACGGATTGTCCAATACGATCATGGGTGGCGAAATTGCAACCGACCTTGGCGATCGTGATGTGCGCACCGATCTTGGCATTGTCGCTGCCTCGTCAACCCAGGCACCTTCGGCCGGCCAGGCCTTTCTCGAGCCTGGTCTCTGCGACGATCTGGTGGATCCCGCCCGTCCAAAATTTTGGCAGGCTTCGGGCGTGGCCCTGATGCCATCGTCGGACAAACGTGGGTATCGCTGGGCCGATTGGGGGCCTGTGTTCTCGGGTTTCTACACTTTGCACGCACCCAATAGTGCTGCCTGTACGACTTCGAGCAACTCCGCGACCTACGGTGGCCCCATGTCCACAAGTAGCCGCCACCAAGGTGGTACTCATGTGTTGATGGGAGACGGTGCTGTCAAATTTGTTACCGATTCGATCGAAGCGGGTAATGCGGAAGCCGCAACTCCGTATTATTACAGCAGTTCCAACAATAACTTGGTCGGCGGTGCGAGCCCTTATGGACTTTGGGGGGCATTGGGTACTCGAGCATCTCGCGAAATTGTTTCGGATCCACTCTAGTCAACCGCAAGTTAGCTAATTCGTGTTCCGTCTCATCAGGTTCGTCCAGATGATCAAAATCTGGACGGGCTCCGTGCGAGACATTCAGTAACATCTACAAATTATGAGAATCCAAATGAAACAAACGAAACCATTTCTGTTATTGGCGATCAGTTGCATCTCGATGGCGCTCGCAGGTTGCGATACAGGCGGCCCGCCGAAAATGATCGTCCCCGAAAGATCAGCCGAAGAAATTCAAGCGGCTGTGGATGCAAAAGAAAAAGCGGGGCAGGGACAACCCGATTGATCCATCGAGAGGCTCGACGCATCAATCGATCAGTGTCCTGAGTCTCCGACATCAAGTAAACGACCATCGAGGGCAGTCGCTTAGGCTGCCCTCGATTTTTTTTGCTCTGAACCGCCGTGATGGGGCAAATTACTGGATTTGATGTATCAATCGGTGGCGTTAGCGTCTCAGCATGATGTCCCCACGGATTACGTCTGTGGTGTTACTCGTTGGAGACGAATTGTCACGCATGAACATGTCTAAGCATCGGATTCGTGCAATCGCTAGGTCATCAAGTTCGTTGCCAGACGTCAAATGAATTTCAAATAGGTTGGTGGGCACCGATTGAGACATTGTGCGTCTTAGCGACGTGGTGTCGGCCAGTTTAAAAGCTTTTGAAGACAAATCGAAGGAGGTTTAGACATTGATGCTGAGATGAAGCACAACGGTACTTGCCCCCTTTGTTGTTCACGAGAAGCAAAAATCCATCAGAATTTCCCGTGACATCGAATGCAAGCTGTCTCGGTAGTTGCTGGCAATCACACTGATCAATGCATTACTGGGGCTCTCAATCGGAATGGTGATATGAAGGCTGGTCGCTGTTCCACTGTTGGTAACGGTCCGCACATTCTCAGAGAGCACATGCCACAATTGGAGACACTAGGTGATTTGCTGTCCGCGTGCGGCGCGGTTAATCGAGATCGCGGAGAAGGACGATAATCGCTCTCTGGAACTTACGAATCCTTCGGTAAGCGGCCCAGCCTAAACCTGAACTGTTAAAACTTCTGGCTTGACATCGAATACTGAGGGTGAGCTTTTCTTCCGGACTCTACTGTGGTTACCTCTCCACCGACGAAGTCGGGGAGAGGTCGAGCACGCCTATAAGTTTTGCTCGGGTGAGGAGACAACCACGTAACCGGCGAGCAAAGCCGGTGCAATCGGCGTTAACGTCGGTGGGTGGATTGCTTGGTCAGCCCCCTCACCCAACGCCGCTGCCTAGAAAACGCTCGCAACCGCGTGGTAAATGGCTGGATTCTGCCCCAACTGGATTCCGCCCCAACACGGATAGAGTATCCTGTATGCTTCCCTCTCTCCTAGCTTCCATACTTCTTTGGTGTAGACCTAATGAAAAAATACGACGCGAATCGACGTACCTTTTTGAAACGCACGGGAACCGCGGCGGCGGCGACTGGAGCGGTTGCCTATTTCCCGTGGACCCAGGCAAGCTTTGCCAATGAAGCCAAGAACGATCGACCGACCATTGGTTGTATCGGTGTCGGCAGTATGGGCACCGGTGATGCTCGTGGTCACGCGAACTTTGGTGACATCGTTGCGGTTTGCGACGTTGATTCTCGCCATGCGGATCGGGCTAAGAACGACGAGCGGATTGGCAAAGGCAAAGCGGATACTTACAAAGACTATCGTGAGGTCTTGGATCGCAAGGACATTGACGTTGTCAGCATCGTCACGCCTGATCATTGGCACGTGAAGATTGCCATTGAAGCTTTGGAAGCCGGCAAGCATGTGTTCTGCCAAAAGCCGCTGACGTTGACGCTTGAAGAGAATCAATTGATTCGTAACGCCTGTCGTAAGTATCCCGATTTGGTATTCGTTGTGGGAACGCAACAGCGCAGCGATCGCAATAAGTTTTTGCGTGCGGTGAACATGGTGCAGAAAGGGTTGCTTGGCGATATCTCCAAGGTAACCGTCGGCATCAACGGTAGCCCCACCGGCGGACCGTTTCCTGTCGTGGATCCGCCAAAGGAATTGGATTGGAACATGTGGCTCGGGCAAGCTCCGAAGGTCGACTACCGTGAGAAACGTTGCCACTACGAATTCCGATGGTGGTACGAGTACTCAGGCGGCAAGTTCACCGACTGGGGTGCTCATCATGTTGACATCGCAACATGGGCGATTGGCCAAAACGGTGACGGTCAAGGCCCAAGCGAAATTGATGGCAGCGACGCCAAGCATCCCGTTCCCTACGAGAACGGCTACGCGACGGTGGATGATTCCTACAACACTGCGCACGACTTCGCTGTGAAGTGCAAATTCGAGGGCGGAATCGAGATGAACGTGACCAGCCGTGGTGACAACGGGATCACGTTTGAAGGATCCAAGGGTAAAATGTTCGTCAATCGTGGCAAAATCACAGGCCTGCCAATCGAAGAAAACTGGGACAAGGACAAGTTCACCCAGGACGACGTGATGGCGCTGTACAAAGGTAAAAAACCGGAGGGTCACAAGGACAACTTCTATCGCTGTATTCGCGAAGGCGGGCAGCCGATCTCGGATGTCTTTACTCACGTGCAAGCGATGAGTACCTGCCATCTGTCGGCGATTGCCGCACGGTTGGGACGTACCATTAAGTGGGATCCCAAGTCGGAGCAAATCTTGGACGACGAGGAAGCCGCCAAGTTCTTTGCACGCACGCCACGCGAAGGCTTTGAAATCCATCGCGTCTAGTCGGTTCGCCGGGTTGTAAACCCAAAAGCGACTGAAAGCACTCCGGAAGGTATAACCTTGAGGTCCCGTAAAACAAAGACACCCGAGACCTTTGGCGGAAATCGCCCCGGAGACGGTTTCAGAGGCAGGCGGATAGTGCTTTTGCAGAGACACGCTGAAAGACCTCTGTCAACCGAACGATGACGTAAATCCTGGCCCCGACCACGATGAAAAAGCGGGGCACCGACCGTTATTTTTGACATGGGCGTGTTTTCGGTCCTTTCTAAAAACTGTGCGGTGCTTGGCAGATGGTGTGAACCCAACGAGCCGAAGAGGCCCGTGCGATTTACCACACGCTGAACCGAGCGAATCGGCGCAATACGATTCTGGAGCGTTTCATGCTAACGCTTGGTGTCTGCCCCCTTTCAGCGAACGAAGCTCAAGACTTCCTACGAGGGAGGGGCTGCGATTGTTAGATTCGACTTACTAAATACGCACCTGAAGGTGACCAATCAGCAATACGCAAGAAACTGGAACATAGTGTGGGGGAATAAGTATTGAACGAAATCTGTCTAAAACTATTCCACGGAGACAATTATATTGGGCAAAAAACGATTTCAGCGGCTTAGTGTATATGACGCAAGTTTCGGAAAACGCTCGATGTCCGCGGTCGCTGAGGAGTATGCCAGACTCGGAAATTTCCGTGACGACTGGGATCCTGGTACCCAGCGTACCAGCGACATTGCAGTCGCCTTTAATGCTGTCGTCTTTGCTCATCTTGAATTCAAACCAGAGATACCGACGGCACGCATTTTGAAAAAGGGAGTTGAGCTGTTCGTCAACTTCATGACAGGAACCTGGTGGGTTGATGCTCCTGGCTATGAAAAAGGGCCGTTTTCTCGACATTGGATTGACGGCTATGTACGTGGTGCAACGTTGTGCCTACTTGCGAACGAGACGGGCAGACTGGCAATGTGTTCAGAGCGTCTGGAGGGCAAGCATCGACATGGATCTCCGCAAATTCCACTGGAGATTTGCGACTGCTACTTGGTCGTCGCGTTATCCATGTCTGCCCGAAAGGCCAAGGCAAAAACGATTTGTCGGCGCATCAAGCAGGGTCGGAACGCGACTGCAAAACGCTTCTTAGAGTGTTACGAATCGATTGAACAAGGAGACGAAAAACTGTTTCAAAAGTTTCTCCTCATACTTCTCAAACGTTATGCAAAAACACGAAAGGCCTCAGAGGGAGATTGCTTCGACGTTCATTCCAGCATTCTTGCTATGCTTGCGAAAGAAAAATCACTCAATCTGCCCGAATTGACGGAAGAACTTTCTGACTTAACTTTCTGACTTATTGGTGTGCAGGCGAACTGTATTGTAAGAGATATCTAATGGTACTGGGGTAGTTTCGAGTCCGAAGGAGGCAAAACGGGGGTCGGGCATCGTTGTTGCAATGACGCAAAACACCGGTACCCCTCCCCCTTTCTGCGAACGATCTTTACTGCGGCGGTGGCGGCCAGTTCAGGTGCTTGTGAAGAAAATCAAAAGTCCCTTGGCCATTGATGCTGTGGCCGCCCTGGAAGAACTCGATGCCGACGCGATCTGATTTTCCGAATTGCGCGTACAGCCAGCGGACTTTGGCGAATTCATGGGCCACCCAGTGGTCGCTGCCGACGCCGTCGTGATGACCGCGTTCCACCATGAACGGTCTTGGGTACATTAGATAGGTCATCTCCGCATAGTCGAACGTGTGTCCGAGATTCCAGTAAGGCATCTCCCACTCGATAGACCGCATGAACGAGAATGGTTGGTCGGTCGATGCCACTTTGCGTGTCCACTGGTTGAAGTCGCCCGAACAGATCGACAGACAATACTTCGGCAGCGCCGTGGGCACTCGGACTGCGGTCTCACCGCCATAGCTCAGACCGTAGAACGCAATCCGGTCGCCATCGACAAAGGGCAATGAGTCCAGCCATTGGAGCATTTGATCGTGTGAGGCGATGATGAAGCTGAACAGCGTGCAACCGATCGCATTGGCCTTGCGATCGAGCCAGCGATACTTGTCTTCACCACGATACAAGTTATGAGGCGCAAACGTGATAAAGCCTCGCTCGGCTAACTTGGCGGCATAGTCGTTGTAGGCCGTCTTGCCGTTGTCAATCGTATCACGCGGGATGCCATTGCGACCGTGCTGGCAGACCACTACAGGTCGTCGTTCTCCTGGCTGTAAATCTTTCGGAATCAACAACGTGCCCCAGGCGAACAACGACTCGTGCACGTCTAGCACCACGTCGTAGGCAGTCCACTGGTCGGTTTCCGCAACCTTTCGTGTCCGCGCATTAGGTTGCAAAAGCGGCACGTCAAAACGGCCCATTGCCTCGCTAACAAAACGTTCGCGGAACTCCTTTGTGGCGTCAAAAAAAACGTCATCCGCAACGACATCGTGCGTCTTGTTCGTGCTCCAAGGTCGATCCTTCCATTCCGGGTGCACGTTGTACAGGAAGAAGTCGTCTCGAATGTGCTCAGATTGCCGCACCAAAGCCTGAATGTGCTGCTCGGCCTGATCGGTGCATCGCTTCTGCCGCTGTGCAATTCGCAACACTGCATCGGCACGTCGGTCGTCGAGGCCGTCGATTGCTATGGCGGTATCGGTAGCGTCAAAGCTTTTAAGGAATGCATAGAAAGCCTTGTCGGACCAACGAGTCGCCGGAACGTCGTTGTCACCGAGAATGAGTTGTGGCGGTTGCCCCTTCGCAGTTTGCCGAATCCTGTTGAACTCGGTCTGTACCCGATCGGACGGCGGAGTGACGATGTCGCCTTTGTGTCCGGCGGCGGCCGGAAACTCACTGTGCTCAATCAGCAATGAACGAGGGGCGATCAGAGAGGCAACTTCGGCATTGCCAAGCCGCATCGAGCGCCGCCACACATTGCGGTAGATCGGCTCGGACCAAGCGGCATCACTGCTATCGAAATAGCCGCTTACGAGTGTGCTGTCGATTCGATCGTCAATTGCTGCGGCGTGCAAGGCGATCAATCCCCCTTCACCGTAGCCGACAATCCCGATCGGCTTGTTGGCTTCGTTTTGATCTGCGAAGCAATCGACGGCTGCGAGAATCCGCTGCAGGTCGTAACCGATCACGTGCCGGCCCATGTGGAACGCTTGCCGATAGATCCATTCGCGATCTGTCATGTCCGCTCGCATGATCCGCTCGTCATCGGTCTGCATTTTCTTGCGACTGATGATTGTCGGGATGATCAGGTCGAAACCACTGGCTGCCAATCGCTTCGCAATCTGATCATTGGGGCCGAGTCCTACGGCGAGTCCCAGCAATTGTTCGGGCGACTGATCGGCGTCGGGAACCACAACGCACATGCCAATGGCGGACTCCTTTTGTTGCACCCAAAGTCCTTCGCCGAAAACATTGGCGAACACCGGCCAGCGAACTTGAAATACGCGAAATCGATCCGACTCGGCAACCAGTACCGGGTTTGCCGCATCACCGTATTGTTCCAATCGCGGTGGCAGACGTTGTTCGACAACACCAAGTACCGTCCGAAGCTCTGATCGAAGCGATGCTTGCTGAACGTCATCAATTTTCAGTTCGTGGCGATTTTCGTTGGCGACGGCGATCCGCGAGTCAACGAACTTGTGAGCTCCGCTCATCAAGCGGCCTGATAGATCCGATTCAGGCCACTGAAGCGGCTTCGTGTCGGCAAGCGTTTCAATCGGCGTAGCTGGCTGCTCAGGCAGAACGTTCAACAACACCAGTGTTGCCCAGCAGGCCGCAGTCGTCGAGATGAATTGGTCCTTGCCGTGCGGATAACCGGTTTCAAAGTAGGTTTGGAACGGTTTACTACGCGACACGACATGCCACGAGCCGTCGTCCAATTGCGTTCGCAGCAAATACTCCAGACCGCGTTTGTAGCTGTCTTCCGTTACCGCCGTCCCCGCCTCGGCCAACGCATACAGAACCGTTGCGGTTGCATAGGCGTCGCTTTCCACCTCCGCTAGTTGAGCCCAACCGCCATCGGGTCGTTGCTGGGCAATCAAATCCTGAGTCAGTTTTTCGGAGCGTTCGTCAAGCCCGACATAGGGCAGAGATAGCAGCTGAAAAACACGATCCTCTGTGTCTTTCGGTTCCGCAGTCTCAAACCATTTCGCTGCACTCTGTGTGGCCTCGTCAATTTTCGCCTGATGTGAGGGACGACCAAAGTTCTCGATCGCGCGGAGTGCCAAGTACGTTGTCGCGAAATTGCTTTTTTCCGAGGGCGGGCGATTGCTCGAGCACGACCAAACGCCGCTTTCATGTTGCTTGCCTAACAAGTAGTCGACGACCGGATCGGTAATGTCGTCTGCGGATCGCTCGCCAGCTTCCAGACCCCACAAAGCCCAACCGGCCGTATCGACTTGCCCTCCCGTGCCGCGACCGTCGGCATATTGTTTCTGCGACCGTTTCAAGTGCGAGTAGGTATGCTCAAGCTGGCGAAGCAGATTGTCAGGGTCGATGTGAAAGCCATGTTTGCGGGCTTCGGCAAAGACCACGACTGGCATCGCTTGCCCGTGACAGGTGAAGCAAGTGCGGCGCTGCGACGTTTCCGCCGACGCGATTTCCAGAAGCGGCAGCGATCGCTCGACTGCATCGTGCACCCGTGCAGAAAAACTCAGCGGCTCCGCGGCCGCCAGCAGATGGCAGTGGGAGCTAACATACAAAAGGATAGCAACAACAATGGCGGTTGTACGAGGCATGTT
>NZ_JBFHFD010000193.1:0-13625 GCF_041583735.1 Novipirellula sp. | reverse complement strand
TTTTGCGCAAGGATGCCACGGATATGCGAATGACGAACGACGTCTCGTACGATGTCCAATTGCACGTCGGGCGGGACCGCGATATCGACCACTTCGATCCGCGTGTCCTCGAGCATCCGCTGATAGCAGTCGTAAGCCGATTCAATATGATGTTGATCGGCGACCTGTTGTGCTCGATCGAGTCGCCTCGAACTGATCGCAATCGGATGGAACCCTGCTTGGCGATAGGCGACTAAATGGCAATCGGCCATGATGAAACCGCTGCCGATACAGCCAATGGGAACATCACGCCGTGTTGGCATCGTTGGCAAATAATTGAGGTCGTCCGAGGTGGGCATTGGTGTGTTTTTTCGAGCAATGGTTATTCAATGTCGTTGATCGCTCCGCGATCATGAGGAAATCGTGTCGTGGATCGCTCCGCGATCTAAACGTAAGAATCGCTCTGCAATCAACGACATTCCCCTCTATTCGTTTTCCTCTAATCGACGGGCGGACGCTTCACGTTTCGGATCCAACCACGCCATCTCGGTTTTATCGCTGCGGAATCGCCGAGCTCCGATTTGCTTGATTGCCGAATCGGGTAATCGGTCCAGCGGCGTGTACCGCGGATGATGCGATTCTTTGTACGGATCGTTGCTCTTGGCGTTATAGCAACAGATCATCGACCAACGCGGATGGTCGCTCGCGTTTTGGTCACTGCGGTGCAGTAGGTTCGAGTGAAAGAACAGGACATCGCCAGGGGCCATTTCGACATGCAAATGTTCGAAGCGTTTTGCAATTTCGCTGACACGTTCCAAGTCCGCCCCGGCTTGTTCGCCCGTCAACTTGTGGTGAATTCGGCCGCATCGATGCGATCCGCGAATCACTTGCAGGCATCCGTTTTCGCGAGTCGATGGGTCGACGGCGATAAAGCAGCTGACTAGGTTTGGCGTTAGCACCCCGTTGCCGTACCAATAGCCATAATCTTGATGCCATGCCCATGCTCCGCCGACGCGAGCATCTTTCATGATCATTTTTGAATGATAGTGATACGGTTCGTCTCGCAGGATTTGCTCGGCGGCGTAAACCAACCGCTCGCATCTCGCGAACGCACCATAGATCCCTTGACCGGGATGGTTCCAAAGCGACAAACGTACCGTGCCTCCTTCACCGTCACCGCGGCCAAAGGAATGGTCGTCCAACTGTTTGTCTTTCTTCGCCGAACGACGAAGCAATTCGATCTCGTCAGGATCAAAAAGCTGTTTAGCGAGGTGGAATCCATCGCGGTCGTACAGAGCAAGCTGCTCGTCACTCAATCCAGGCGTCATGTGGGGTTCCAAATTTCGGGTGGGCGAGTAAAGGGGGGGCGAAGAGCGGAGACGTCGTGGGAATGCCAGGCAACCAAAGATTTCATCGCCAGCCGCGTTACAAACGGGATGAAACCAAATCAAAGTTCCACCGAATCACTTCGGCCTATTCCCACAATCATATCCGAAGTATCACGGTGGGGTGCGTAGAGGCACTTCCTAACAGCCCCTGACGAGACCGGAAAGCGGACACCGATTTTGTTGCACGTTTTTTGGCACGCCGGCTTTAGCACGCAGGCCTTAGCACGCAGGCCTTAGCACGCAGGCCTTAGCACGCAGGCCTTAGCACGCTGGGAACCTTTGGCGAAACCGATTATGGTGTGCGGTGTGTTGAAAACGACGACCTGCAAACGGAGCAAATCGAAGATGGCTGATTGGATTGAACCTGGAACCAAGGCCCCTGCGTTCACACTCAAAGACGACGCTGGCAACAAGGTGAAATTGGCGGATTTAAAGGGCAAACCGGTTGTACTTTATTTCTATCCTCGTGATGACACGCCGGGTTGTACGAAGGAGGCGTGTAATTTTCGCGATCAATACAGCGAGTTGGAAAAGTTGGGGGTCGCGTTGTATGGCGTCAGCCCGGATGACGCCGAGAGCCATACGCAATTTCGCGAAAAATATTCGTTGCCTTTTCCGCTTCTTGTCGATGCGAACCACGCAATATCCGAGAAGTATGGTGCGTGGCGAGAAAAGAACATGTACGGCAAAAAGTCGATGGGGATCCAGCGGTCGACCTATCTAATTGACGCCGAAGGTAAAGTCGCGAAAGTTTGGAAACGCGTCAAAGTCGACGGGCACGATGCCAAAGTGATCGAAGCCGTCAAAACACTCGGCTAACAGCTCAGCGAGGGGTGACGCATCGCCGAACATCGCGGTCGTTGAATCGTCGTTAGCCGGACATGGTGTGACCACGAACGTTTTAACCGCAGCAGCGCAACTAGGTTTTCTGGGGGTTACGCCGAAGTGTCGCTCTACTTGCGGGGCACGCTCGCCCCCGTATTGCCGATCTATTTTCGGAGGAGAAACGCAGCGGGGGCTGTCTTGCCGACTAGCAACTCTTGATCCCTTCGGAGTGCGACACGCGAGTGCGGGAGACAACCGGAGGTGTTTAGGATTAAGAGTATGATTAAGATCAAGAAGTGGAAAGCAATTGCTTTCTCACGATAGGAACGGATGCAACGCGATCTTGACAGCCGAATGATGGACAGACGAATCGTCGCTCTGAATTCGTTCGTCTGACTCCGCCATTCGTCTGTCTTAAATCACACGTTGCTGCCTATAGCCTTTGGTTTTGCATTCGGGTGAATGACCGCCATCGGCTCTATTTAGGTTGCAGTTCGCTTTGACGTTTGAGGATCGCGGTTTGCAATTCGCCCATGTTCGCTTGCACGCGCTGCATGCCGATTTGTGCTCCTGCGGCCGATAGCGTCGGTAACTTCTCGATCGCTTTCTTGCCCACAGGCGTATTGTAGAAATCGGTCAGTGCCTTGATTTCCGATTCGGTGAATTCTGATTTGTAAAGCTTGATCAAGTCGGGCTTGAGCGATTCAAACGAAAGGTGCTTGTGTAAGAACGCTTTCATCACATCTTGAAACGCTGCCATCTGCGGCTGCTGTTGAATCTGCATCTGCAACATCTGGTCCACTGTCTGCTGTGTCGTCTCTTTCATATTCATACTGTCCAACAGTGCTTCGACTGCCACGGTATGCGAGTCCTTTTCGACTTCCGCTTCTCCCTTTTCTTCGGCAGCAGGGGAATCCGCCGCAGGGGCTTCGGTGGCAGGTGCAGGTGTGTCTTGGGCATGGACAGCGGCGGTACTGCAGAACAGGCCGACAGCAAATGCGGACGTGAGATAGAAACGGACGGCGGGACGCAAGCAGACTTTCATCGTTGGCTCTTGTTTACGATTGCGAGGTTCGGTCAGACGATGAGTGCCATCGTCTTTGTATCGGGCAATTGTATACCAAAAACCGCTTCAATAGTTTCGCGGGTCTAGTTTGCGTTGAGCTGGTCTAGTTTGCGTTGAACTGGGTGCCCGGAGGGACTAAACCGTAAATACCGTCGGTAAAGATCTGTTGAACCCAATTGTCAAAGCGGACGATCGGTCGGGCGGGAATGATGATCACATCGCCGTCGCGGACCCAGATTTCATCGGCCGGGGTCGGGCGTTTGCCGTAAATTGCCCCTTGCAAGTCCAGCATTGTGGAAATCATCCGCCAATCTTCAGCACGCCGAAAGATCACCACTTGTCGCAAATTACCACTGGGCAAATGACCACCCGCAGCGGCTATCGCCCCCAGCACAGTCGTCGGCCCATCGAGCTGGATTCGGTTCGGGTTGCCCACTTGCCCCATCACATGAACAAAGTGTGGTGCTTGCGAGGCAAGGACTGGTTCGACGTCTAGGCCGACGACGATTTCGCGGTAGCGAAGGTTGATTTCTTTTTTCAATTCGTTCATTGAAAAACCTTGCACACAAACTTCGCCAATTCCGGGCAAGCGAATTTTGCCGTCGGGCATGACGGTCACGGTGACCGATTGCTGGCTGAATCCACTCTGGCCTCCGACCGCATTGCGAATGTCTTCGGCGAGTGTATTGGTGCGAACCGGCGTCACGTCGATAGCGGGTTTGGGATAGTACTTCATGTACTGATCATTCAGCAATTCACGAAGTTGATCGATCGTCATGCCGGCGGCGCGAATTTGTCCAAGCAGTCGAACTGTGATGGTGCCGTCGGGTTGGATAACCAAACCGTTTTCGAGCGTGCCACGATTCAGTTCCACATCGGCAAGCGATTCGATCAAAATGGAGTCGCCTGGCGTTAGCCGGTACAGCCCCGAGGATTGCGAGCGAGTAATCAGGTAAAAGGCTTGCAGTTCATCACCAGGACGCAGACGATATTCGCCGAGATGCGAGAGCCGCGAAGGGCCAGCGTATTCACCAGGTCCGTAAGCGTCGAAATCCAATCGGCGTGAATCTTTCCAACGTTGTTCTTCGCCACATCCATCGCGACAGTCGACACCAATCATGCATTTGCGACATTCACCACGACAGGGATATCCGCCGGGAACATTCCTGCATCCACAATCGCTTTGTTGTGGCGATACCTCGCTGAACAATCGATTTTGCTCGCGCGGTAAGTCAACATTTGCCGGTGAGACGGTCGAGTCGAGCTGTTGCGCATGCAAAGTCGCCGAAAATACCAACACCATCATTGCCACGAACCCATAGATCATACAAATCTGGCGGTTTCGATGGCGTGTGGTTTCCAACATGCAACGAGTTCGCGTAGCAGCGGGGGACATGGGAATGCGTGACATGGATGATCGGCAATGGGATGTTGTAATGGTTTTCATACTGGCAATTACCACAAGTTGCGTACCGAGTTCCAAGTGCGACGCAGTGCCGACGGAGTCGGCTCCGAAATGCTCTCGACGTCACTCATACTCGGAACAACCGGTGCACCGCTAGCCGACGCGTCGGTATAGATCGTGTTGGGGTGGCCGGGGCCGGTTGACGTGTTGGTAACGTGATTTTGTTTTGTTGATACCGCGATTGCTGGGACTTGAGATGCGGATCGTGGTGAGGCGGCGGGCGACTGCATCACAGGACTCGAGACGGCTGCGAATTCAGCGGGAGTGAGCTGGATTACTTCGGGGATGCGGATTCCGTTTGGATACTCGGTGGTCGGGTAGTTTGCCGCTTGTAATTCGACTTGGACCTTCGCCGCTTGCTCGAATTGACCGAGTTGTTGCAGGACGGTGGCGAGAGCCGATTGAGTCGTCGGGTCGTTTTGCAGGGACACGGAATGCTCAAGCACGCGTTTGGCCTCGGTCAGCATTCCCACGCGTGCCAGTTGCATTCCCAAATTTGAGGCTAACGTCGCGTTCTGCGGTTGGCCTTGCAGGGCGGCACGACGCAGACACAGCGACGTGCTGCTGGGCAAGGTTCGCTTGTCGTCGCGGGTGAGATAGATGGCAGCCAACAAATCCATCGCTTCGGCCGCTTGCACGCTTTCACTCGCTAATTTCGCAAGCGTTTGACGTGCGTCGTCCAAGTAAGCTTCGATCGCTTGGGTCGAGGTCATGCCATCCAAATCGACGTGGCGAAGCACCTTCGTGCGGTGCGATCGGACGATGGTTTCCATTTCAATCTGGCTCGACGAAGTCGATTGTTCGGCGAAATCACGCACCTCGGTCAATGCGGTGCGGGCGCGTTGGAGATCGAGCAGCGGATCATGAACATCGTCTGCCTGAGGGTCTGATTCGCGTGTCGCGATCTGGATTCCTTCGACAGCATGCGTCAGTGCAGCCCAAGTTGATGTCTCGGCCGACAGCCATGCTTTGACTCGGTATTCGTGAGACGCTTGATCGAGCAATTGGCGACACTTTAGCTGCGATTCCATCGACGTGGTGTAAGGCAGCGTTGCCTGCGACTTCACGCGGCGGTTCACTGGAATCGGCAATAGTGGCGGTTCCGAATTGGATACTTGCGTCACGTTCCGGCTGCCCAAAAGATGAGTCGCAAATTTGCTAGGAACAGCTCGTGTGGTTCCAGCAGCGGATTCATCCGCTGCGGTGGTTCGTCGGTTGAAGACGAATGACGCCTGCGTGCGAGTGACCGGGGAAGGATCGCTCGGCATCGATTCGATGTTGTCGGTCGATGCCGCGTTGTCGGCGGTTGTGTTGTGATCCAAGGCCCGTGCGGCTGGACGACGCAATGAGTCGGTTGCGATTTTGGGTTCTGATCTCGTTTCAGACTCCGCACGCGAGGCGACTGGATCGGTGGCGACTGTGTCGTAGGTCGCGTGCAAACCCGGAACCACAGTGGGCGTCTTCTCAATCGACGTATCTGGACGCGATGCCGTGCCCGCGATCGCAGGTACGACCGGGGCTGGATGTTGCGTTTGCACCTCTGCGGGCAATTGCGTCGCGACTTGTTGGCGTGTCAGCGACACATCGGCAATCACCAGTGCGGATAAGACGCTGCCCAACACCAGCACCACGACTTTTGTCGAAGCGGATCGATAGCGATTGGGGCTGAGCCGTAAAGAAAAGTGGGTCACGTGCATATCGATAAAACCGTCTTAGTGTCGAAGTGTGCCAGCGAGGAAGGCGCTGGCACTCTTTTTCGTGGCGATCAGTGGATTCGCTACGATGAGACTTCGAGGATTAAATCGGATAATCGTTACATCAGGTGCCTGTGAAAGTGAGATTCCGGGAGGGCAAGGAGCCAAACCGACAAGCACATCCGGCATAACCGTTAGGGTTTGACACGCGACCGCACGGTCGATGGAGTTTCACGGAGGGGCAGCGGCGATAGCATAAGGCGAAATTCACGCTCGACTTTCGTTATCGTTCTGATAGCAACCCTGCCAATCTTATCGAGGAGCCTGCGAGGGATCGATCTTCTTGTTCTCCCAATAGATGCCGTCGGATCGCTGCTCGAGGATACGGTGGGCACTGCCTTTGGCGAGCCCTCGCTGCTGCTTGGGCAACCAGCCGCTCAGCCGATCGATTACCTCGGCGTATTGCGCCCGGTCGTTGCCGGGGGCAATCAAATTATCAAATTCGTTGGGGTCGACATCGCGATCGTAAAGCTCTTCGCCGCCATCGAGGTAACGGATATACCGCCATCGTGTGTCGCAAACGCTATGATTTCCTTTGTTGTGGGTGCAAATCGCCGGACGTTCCCGCGCTGCGGTGGGGTCGACGAGCTGCGGTTTCAGACTGAGTCCTTCCACACCCTCGGGGGCTGGTAATCCCGCCAACGATGCGAGAGTCGGATAAAGGTCCAACAACTCAGCAGGCTGATTACACTTGACGCCCCCAGCAATCCCGGGGCCCGCGAACAGCAGCGGAACACGCGTCGATCTTGCCCACAGCGAATTTTTTCCCGAGATCGCCTTTTCACCCAAGTGGTAACCATGGTCGCTCCACAGCACCACGATGGTGTTGTCCGCATAGGGTGACTTTTCCAACGCATCGAGAACGCGTCCTACTTGGCTGTCGACAAAACTGATCGAAGCCAGGTAAGCGCGAACCAGCGGCCGAACTTGATCGTTCGCCTCGAGCCAGTCGGTACGGGGTTCGGGCAAATTCCAGTGGATGTACCATGATGATTGGGGAGTATCGCTGCGATCGCCGGTCGGCATCGGAGGCATCGTCAACGAGTCTTCGGGGTACAGGTCGAACCATTTTTGTGTCGCATAACAGGGGACATGAGGCAGAAAGAAACCGACGGACAAGAAGAAGGGCTTTTCGTCCTGCATCGATTCGATCTGGTCCACTGCCCACGATGCCACCTCCCAGTCGCCCTTGTCTTCGTCGCGATGAGGGAACGTTCCCCAGTCCATCAGCGGATGGTTACCGTTAGGAGTAGGCGGGATTAGTTTTTGTTTTGGTTTAACGCCAACGGACGAGGCGGGCCCCCAAACGTCACATTCCATCGGTTGTTTTTCATTTCGACCATAGGTGCCATGGAATATCTTGCCTCCGATTAATGTCTGGTAACCATGGTTTTGAAAATGTTGCGGCAAGGTGGTTCGCGGCTTGAACTCGGGAAGCGTGCGAAACCAAGGTGCTAGTCCATAGACGCCGGTGGATGTCGGGCGCAGTCCAGTCATGATCGACGTTCGGCTGGGGTTGCACAGCGGTGCTTGGCAGTGGGCGTTGGTAAACGTTACCGCACGGCTCGCAAGTTTTGCCATCGCCGGAGTCTTTACGTCGGGATGCCCGCCAAGTGGTTCGACCCAATCGTTCAAATCGTCAATCGCGATCATCAACACGTTGGGACGCGAGTGTTCGGTTTCGGCGGCCGCCACGGTGGCTGCGCCGAATAGCACGACGGTGACGAGAACCAACAAAGTCTTGGCTTGGAACATGATGTTTAGGTGGGATGGTTGGTGGGAATGTTTGATGGCTTTAAGGACGCGGGATAACGATCACACCGCTATTTCAGCGGTCCAATTTTTTGGTTTTAACAGTATTGGTGAGCCGCTCGCGCGTGAGCGGCCGGGGGCCACACAAAGCCCGGTGTCTTACAGCCCACGGCTCACAAAATAAGACCGCCGAACTATTCGGCCGAGAACTTGAACGTGGTTGTGGTGCGGTGTTCTTCGCCAGGATTGAGGATGGTCGAGGGGAAGCTTGGTCGATTGGGGCTGTCGGGATAGTGCTGGGTTTCCAAACAGAAGCCGCCGCGGTGCACGTAGGGTTTGCCCGACTTGCCTCGCAAACGCCCATCCAAAAAGTTGCCACAATAGAACTGGATCCCAGGTTCGGTGGTGTGGATTTCGAGCACACGGCCTGACTTTGGATCTTTCACACGAGCGGCTAAGGTCATCGCGTTTTCTTTGCCTGCTTTGTCCAAGACAAAGTTGTGGTCATAGCCGAGCCCAAATTTTAATTGCTCGTTGTCTTTGCCAATATCTCGGCCGATCGGTTTGGCCGATGTAAAGTCAAATGGGGTTCCCGCAACCTCACGCAGCTCGCCTGTCGGAATCAATCCTTCGTCGACGGGGGTAAACTTCTTGGCGTTGATCATCAATTCGTGGTCCAAGATCGTTCCTTCGCCTTCGCCAGCAAGGTTGAAATAAGTATGCTGCGTCACATTGACCGGAGTTTTTTTGTCCGTCGTAGCAAAATAGTCGACCACCAATTCGCTCGTCATGGTCAACTTGTAGGTCACTTTTAAATTCAAGTTGCCCGGATATCCTTCTTCCATGTCTTTTGCTGTATAGGTCAATTCCAATCCGGACCATCCATCTCCTTCGAGCGGCTTGGCATCCCAAACAACTTTATCGAAACCGATCACACCGCCGTGCAAATGGTTCTCGCCGTTGTTCACGGCAAGCGAGTAGGTCTCGCCATCGATCGAGAATTTGCCTTTGGCGATTCGGTTCCCATAACGTCCGACGACGGCGCCAAAGTAAGGCTTGTCAACGGCGTTGATGTAGTCTTCGACACGGTTGTACCCGAGTGCAACGTCGCCCATTTTTCCGTCGCGGTCGGGGACGATGATCGAAGTGATGATGGCACCATAGTTGGTGATTTTGACCGTCATCCCCGCTTCGTTTTTAAGCGTGTACAGCTTGATCGAATCAAAGTCTTCGACCGAAACGTGAGCTTCAGACGAATTGGTACCCAATGTGAATAGTGCGAGCAGAGATAAACACAGCAGAAGTGTCGATCGCGATTTCATTTTGGTGCCTATTTGTTCAATGTTGCAGGGGGGAGCAGGATTTTGCGGTTGCAGCGGGTGGGCAAGTTGACTTCGATTGTAATTCAAGATGGGGAAGGTGGTATCGGAACAACCTCGACGATTGCAATTCGGATGAAATCGCCCCTCTCAGTCGTGTTGCTGCGTCCACTCGTCGTCTTTGGGAAGCGAAACTCGTCAAGAGCTTCGTCCTGATCAGGTATTCGCCGAGTGTCGCGCACGACCTCCGCTATGGGATGAACCCCCATTTTTAGCTGTGGGGAAAGCACTAGGCTTTCGGTAATAGCACGCTGAAGTCGGCAAAGGAGACATAGATTGCGATCACGATGATGATCAGCGTGATACCGGCTGGGGTGGCGTATCGCCACGGCGTCATATTGACCGCTTTGGCATCCTCTTGAATGAACTCGGTTTCACGAGGGCGGACTTCGCCGATCACCAACATCAAGATGACAAGCCATGCGAACACCATACCGAGGAAATGAAAGTCGTGGACCGAGGCGACGATCGCATCAAACGGGCTGACAAAGTAGCCGACCGCGATGACCACAAATCCGGTGACCAAGCCAATTTTGGCTGCGATCGGAGGGACACGGCGAGTCAACATTCCGACGATCACCACTGCAAAAATCGGGATGAAATACATTCCGTTCATTTTTTGCAGGTAACCAAAGATGCTGGTCGTTTGAGCCAGCAGAGGAGCGATCGTCATCGCCACGACTGCGACGATCCAGCCAAACCATTTACCCGAGCGAACCACGCTCGCTTCGGAGGCATTCGGCTTGGCACTCTTGTAAAGTCCCAGACTAAACAGCGTACACGCACTATTAAGTGCCGAGTTAAAGCTGCTCAAAATTGCTCCGATCATCGCGGCGGCAAAGAATCCGGTCAGCGGTCCTGGCAACACGCGATTGACAAGCAAACCGTACGCCTTGTCGGCCTTGATGTCATCGCCCGCAAACATCGAATACGCGATCATGCCGGGGATGACGAGGTAAAGTGGGCCCAGCAATTTGAAAGCGCCGGTCAACAACACCCCTTTTTGACCTTCGGCCAAACTGCTCGCCCCGAATGTTCGCTGAATGATTTGTTGATTCGTCGTCCAGTAGAACAGATTCAAAAGAAAGATACCGGCGAAGATTGAACCAAAGGGAACCGAGGACTGATTGCTGCCGACAGAGTTGAATCGGTCCTTCTGCTCTTCCCACAGCAAGTCAGCGCCGGCAGCAACTCCTTCACCCCCGCTCAACACATTGAGCGCGTAATAGGTGATCAGCAACCCGCCGACAAGCAGTCCAATTCCATTGAGCGTGTCCGAAACGGCAACGGTTCGCAGCCCACCAAACAGTGCATAGATCGAACCAATGATTCCTACCATCCAAACGATCATCACCAACGCGAACGTCTCGGGATCGATGTTTAGACGTTCCGGAAACGACCCAAGCAAGCTGGGCACATCCAGGATGTCCAGCATGCCGCGAGCACCTGTGTACAAAATGATCGGCAACAAAATACCGACATACGCCACCAAGAAAATGATGTTGGTGATGACTTGTGTTTGGTGATCAAAACGGATCTCAAGATATTGCGGAACCGTTGCCACGCCACTTTTCAAAAAACGTGGCAAGAAGAACCACGCCATGAACACGAGCGCGACGACGGCGACGACTTCCCACACCATCACACATAAACCATCGGTGAAAGCGGCGCCATTAAGCCCGACCATTTGTTCGGTCGACAAGTTGGTCAGCAGTAGCGATCCGGCAATCAACGGGAACGTTAACGAGCGACCGCCAAGAAAGTAACCCGAACTGCTGGCGTGGTCATCGCGTCGCGTGATCCACCACGTCAATACCCCGACCAGCGACGTAAAGAACAGAAACCAAAAGATTGTTAATGCGCCCACCGATGCCTCGTTATCATTGAAAGTTCAACGCACCGTCCATGTTGCGTCCGAAAGTAATTGAGTGGTGCTTCGCGATGTCGCTTCGAGTTGGCTTGATTCTCTGGTTCAGAGCCTGATGCTCGAGCGATGGCAAAGCAAGTTGTTCTATGTGTGTTGCGTCGAAATTTTGTTCATTCAGTGAGCCGTCAACGCTAGCCCAACGCCATCGACGAAAGTAACGGTGAGGCTTCGGTGCCGCCCGGTTGCAGCAGATAAAAAGGTTTTATTTCGACCGGAGCCCACGCGGTTCCGCTACTGGAAAAACGCCCGGCTACAATCTAATCAGGACGATACTGTATGTGCACCCTTGGCAGGCAAACTTGCGAAAAGTTGAGCGTCGATGCCACATTGCTTTTTGTATTGTCTTTGAATGTGCTCGCTCACCTCGACCACTTTGTCGGATTCGATCAACGTGACCGTGCAACCGCCAAATCCGCCGCCCGTCATCCGTGAACCGTAAACACCTCCGGCACGTCCGACGCCACGAGCGATTTCGACCAACAAGTCCAATTCACAGCAACTGACTTCGTAGTCATGTTGCAGCGAATGATGGCTGGCGTACATCAATTCGCCGAGCGTCTCCCATAGCCCCGATTCAATAGCCACCGCGGCTTTCTGGGTACGCTCGATCTCGGACACGACATGACTGGCACGCGAATATTCAATCTCGCTCAGCGATGACTTGTTCGACTCGAGGTCGTCGGGCGTGACGTCTCGCCATGACGCTGCCCCGATTTTTTCGAGTGCGGAATCGCATTGAGCGCGTCGCTGTGCATACTCGCCACCGCTCAATTCATGCTTGACGTTGCTGTTGGTGATCAAGACCGAAACATGGTCTGACGAAAATGGAACGTGACGGATTTGTTGCGAGCGACAATCAAGCAGCATGAATGCATTTTCTTGTCCAAAAACGCTGCTGAACTGATCCATGATTCCACAGGGAACACCTGCATAGTCATGCTCGGCTTGTTGGCACAATAACGCTTTTTCTTCGAGCTCCAACGTGATACCCGAGACGACTTCCAAGAGCGTTGCGGTTGCCACTTCGAGTGCCGCACTGCTGCTGAGGCCACCCCCGATCGGAACGTTGGATTCGAACATCACGTCCATGGCAGGGAGTTGGCTAAATTTGTCCGCCCCCATGCGGTTTTGGAATCCGGCAAAAACGCCGCCCATGTAGCCCGTCCATTTTGGTGGCAGCGACGGTTTGGGAAGCTCGTCTAAATCAATCTGTTCACACTCATTCAGATTGACGCTGCGAATCGATGCAACGCGAGAACCTTTTCCTAGACGCGGTGCCGCCGCGATGGCGACGTACCGTTCGATTGCCATGGGCAACACATACCCATCGTTGTAATCGATGTGCTCGCCAATCAAGTTCACTCGCCCAGGGGCAGCAACGATCCATTGAGGTGGACGCGAATGTTCACTGGTAAAGGATTGCGTCAAACGGTGAACCAAGTCACCAAGGGGGCCGTCATAGCTGCTGTTTTCGAGAGAATTCATTGCGAGTCGATTTGCAAGGGACGTCGTACCGCCCCAAATTATGAACCTTGCCTGTGTCCGATACAATCACTCACATGGCCTTGGGCTTGAGAAACTTTACCAAAAGGCCAATTTCCCTAGGATGATTCGTGCGAACGTCCGTATGGCAGATAATTGCCAAGGTCTACGAAATCGGTAAATTTGATGAGGCGTGCGATATTGCCGCATATCCTACCACAACGGGGAGTTGGATCGCCATCCCGTGAAAGTGGGCGTTGAAAAATTTTGCCACGTTTGCCGTCACGGTCATCCGTTCCGCTGGATGGCGAGATGCATCAGGAGGGATGGCGGCCGCGTGAATCGTGCTGACAGCCAATGGAGTCTGACATGGAAGCGGACGAATTTGCCATCGACCAAATCACGAATTTCTTTTCGCCGTAGGACATCCGATTGTGGCGGCGGGGGACGCCGCGAGCTAATCTAATCGCGTTGCAAATGATTCACGTTTGGATCGTTTGTGTTTCATCTGTTTGGTTTGCTAAACGAGACTGTCAGCTAATGTCACAAAAGAAGTTTTACCAGATCGCCTGTAGCGTGTTGCTCGGCGCCTCGGTCTGCTTGCCGAT
>NZ_JBFHFD010000192.1:0-13639 GCF_041583735.1 Novipirellula sp. | reverse complement strand
GAACATTGCGACGCATCCGGGATGTTTATTTTCGAGTTCGATTTGAGCGTATCCTGGATAGTCTCCCGACCATTGATAGCCGCTCAGAGTCGTCGCGTGGCATGCGTATCCGAACAGAACGGCGGTCAGGTTTTCCTCCGCGTCGTGAACGGCGAGCACGGGAACGTCATGGTCGCTGGGACCTTGCAGTTTGCCTTCGCTTCGCAATTGGGGAACTGTCGCCGACGGGTTTTCGCGGCGGTTGACCGCAAACGTTGCCGTGCCGCTGCCCCACGTCAACTGACTCGGTGCAAGTTTGCCGATCGCATCGCCCACCACGGCAACAACCTGCTGCTGAAACGTTGCGCCCCAACGATCGACGGCTTGTTGCTGGGATTCCGTGAACAACAGGTAGTGCAGCGGCGCAAGATTTTTCCCGACAACGGGACCACTGTGCGTGTGCGATGTGCAAATCACAATCTGCTCGCGTTGCAAGCCGTAATGCTCTTTCAACGCATCGCAGATGGCCAGCGAAAGCGTGCGATCGATGCCGACGAGATCGAGCGTTAGGACAACGCCCCGGTTTCCGGCATGGTCCTCCAGCACGAGTGCTTTCGCCCATAGCTCGGTCAGTTTGCCGTCGGCCGGCTGTGTGCGCGAGGCATAACCGGCCATCCACATCGGTTCCTCCGGCGTGATCACGACCTTTGCCGCACCCGCCTTCCAAGCGGATTCCGCACCCTGGGCCACTGCCGTCAACATCAGGAATATCGTTGTTGCAATCAATCGACTTCGGTTCATGGGTTCATTCCAACTAGGATCGACTCGTTCGGCATCGCTCAAAAAAATCGGCAAGTCGCCGCAACTCGTGGCTGCAGCGACTCACTTTCGCTCGATCAACTTCTTCATGTCGTCGGTGATGGGCATGACCTCGAAATCTTTGAAAAACATTTCGCAGTCGGTGCCCCCGTGCATTTGCAGACCTAGCTTTCCGGTCTTCTCACTCGCTTCGTCGATGATATCCGACGTGCAGAATCCGTTGAGCGTTTGGACCAGTCGGTCTCCATAGGCGGCGGTGCAGGTCGTGTTCCACTGGTCGTCCTTGTTGCGGACCTTTTCGACGAGTTCGTCGTTGGTGACGACCCAGCCGCGGCCGGGGATCTTTTTGCCATCGACAATGCCAGCGGTGTGCCAAAGCGCCGAGTCCTTGCCGTTGTTGGCGATTTCGTTTTGGAATCCGCGTAGCACCCAGGGGGCGCTGGTTTCTTCGGCGCGGAAATACAACGCGCTGTTGCCGCCGTGCATCCGGTAGGTGACGCGAGCGATGAAGTCGTCGTAGTTCTTGTTCGATATCACCAACCCGTCCTTGCCTTGGCTTTTGGAATGGACGCCGTGCAGAACGCCCTCGTCGGTGAACGACCATTCTTCGGGCAGAACGAACTTGGCATTGGCAAGTTTGTAGTTGCCGTCGTCGCCCTTGACAAAGAATGACTCCCACTTGCTCTCGCCCAGATCCTTGACGCGAATGTTCTTCCAAGCGACGGAGCCCGATTTTCCAGAGTGGATCTGCAGTCCGATAAAGCCCTTCATCGAGAAGCTGTCGAACATATCGACGACCAGATTACCGTTCAGCCAAGTCTTGATGGACGGTCCAACGCACTGGATTTCCAGTTCGTTCCACTCACCTTCTTTGCAGCTTGCCTGGGCTGCATCGAGACGATTCTGAGGAGTGTGGGCATCGAGCCAAATGATGCCAAACTTGTGGCCGCGACGTCCTTCGTCATAGATACGGCCGGTCGCGTCGCCGCTGGGACGAATTTCGTACTGATAGCCGTACACCCGCTCGCCGTCGCCTTGCTGCCGGGCGGCGGAGCGGAACTGGACGCCGGAGTTCCCCGCTTCGATGAATTTATACTGTAGCTTCAGAATGAAGTTGCCAAATTCTTTTTCCGAACACAAGAAAGTATTGCCAGGGGTGTTCGGGATGCATTTCCCAACGATCGTGCCATCTTCGACTTCGTATTCTGCGGACCCGCCACGTTTGACCCAGCCGGCCAAGTCGTTGCCGTTAAACAGCGAGGTAAATCCATCCTCGACGTCCGCCGCCGACGCCGTCAAACCGCAAGGCATCAAAAGCGTGATCATCATCGCAGCTACAAAAAGTTTTCTCATCGTTGTTTCTCTCAGAAGGGGGGAATTGTGGGTGGGAATGCGTCAGGCGATCCATGTTTAGGATCGCCAGAGCAAGTCGCATTACTTGGTGACGCATTTCGTTGTAGCGGAAGTCGCCAACGACTTTCGTTTTGCGGGATGACCGAAACGACCTCTGCATTACAGTCGACGTTTCCCGCGATTCATCGTGCTGACCGCGGAGCGATCAGCGACTATTGTATCGGACGATCCTTACTTTAGCAGCCACTCGCTTGCCGCGGCTTGCTGTTGTGCTGCCTCGCCGGTGAAAGTCACCAGGGCATTGGTCTCGGAAGCGGCGCGATACGCGGTGGTGATCGTAGCTGGCGTTTGACTTTCGCCGGCGAGCCAGAGCGGACGCGGAGCATGTAGTGCGATCAGACCGGGTAGATCGAGATACTTTGCTGCACCCGGCAAGAACATTGGGTCGCGATAATCCAAGACTTGGCCAAAACGAAACCCTCGCGTATCAATCGCGATGCGGTCGACGGCATCTCCGGCAATCCCGCCAGCCACCGCAGCGATAGGGCCGCTGCCGTGCCATCCGGCAATCGCAACGCTTTTCAGATCACGACTCGGGCAGGGGCCCGAGTTCGCATGACGAAGAAAACGGACGATGCTCAATACATCGTGGGTGCGTTGGGCGAACAACGCGTGATTGTAGCCGAAGGTGTAACCAGCGAATTCGCGGGGATTTTCAACGACACGAGACTGCTTGACCGCTTCGCCATTTTGCAAGAACAGATCGGCACCCAGCACGGTCACGCCCGCTTGAACCAGTTTTTGCACTGCGGGTGGTACGCTGCCGTCGTCTCCGCAAACGGCGGTCTTGCCGGCATCATCGATCCAGATCACAACGCGACCACTGGGTTGCTTCGGGCACAGCCAGACGCCGTTCACTTCTTCGCCGTGTGTCTTGTTCAGTAGCGTGCCAGTGTGTTGCACGTAGTCGCCGCGATCCTGCTCGTGTTGTGGTGCCCACTGCACGTCGCCTGCGTTGGCGTAGGTGCGTCCGATGACCACCTCCGCGGCCGGACGAATGACGTTTTTCAAGCCTTCCGGTGTCGAGGCGGCTGCACTGAGTTGTTGCTCGGCGTCCTCGTTGAACCACGCCAGCAAGTCGCGTTCGAAATCGGGATCAGCGGCCTTGGGGGCGGGATGTTGGTCGTTCCAGACGGTGAGCTGCTCGGGTGGCAGCGGTTCGAAATCGTGCTCGATCACCGGAGCTTGAAAACCAAGCTTGAAATGTTTGTTCAGGAACGTGTAGAAGGCCGAGCGAGTGACCGCGTTGTAGTTGTGCGGGAAGTGTTCGCCCCGT
Source organism: Novipirellula sp. (assembly GCF_041583735.1). Lineage (NCBI taxonomy): Bacteria > Pseudomonadati > Planctomycetota > Planctomycetia > Pirellulales > Pirellulaceae > Novipirellula > Novipirellula sp. The sequence goes on along the minus strand of NZ_JBFHFD010000192.1, from coordinate 10,152 downwards.
TTCAAAAAGACGTCGCCCTGCTTGCCGTATGCCGCGTAGAGCTGTTGTAATTCGGGAAATCCCTTGGTGGCCAACTCCTTGGTCCAGTCGTCCGCAGTGTTCATGCCTTGCGGCCGTGGCGCAGCCAAGGCGGCAAATTCGATATTGCCGGTATTCACACGCAGCAGACTCGCGTTTTCGCACGTGCAGCCGCCCTGCATCGCAGTGCTGACCATAACGACCGGAAATGACAGTTTAATGCGGTCATCGATCGCGGCCAAAATCATCGTCTGTGTACCGCCGCCGCTAGCGCCGGTAACGGCGACACGCTGCGGATCGACCTCCGGCAAACTGAGCAGAAAGTCCAGTCCACGTACGGCGTTCAATGTTTGCAGCCCCATCACGTTCTGGCAATGGGCCTCGGCTTGCGGGCTGAACAGGCCCCAGTGTTTTGTCTTGTGCATCTCCGGTCGCTGTTTCGCAAATCCGTGGACAAGCTCACGCGAGAGCTGAATCGAATCGGAATCGCCGAGCATGTCCCACTGCCAAACCACGCAGCCCATCAGGGCCAATTGGCGACACTGCGATTGGTAGGTACTGCGTCCGGCCCGCTCAAACCGCTCAGCGCCGTCGGCGATCAGACTACGCAAACTACTATCGGACGTGATGTCCAAACGCGCATCCTTGTGGTGGCCATGTGCCAGCATGACTCCTGGCACCTTGCCCTGGATGTTGGTCGGGCGATATAGATTGCCCGTTACATAGAAACCGGGGGCGCTCTCGAAATAGACCTTTTCGACCGTGTACCCATCACGTTGGATCTTGCCGTGAAGGACTGGATTGAGAGGTGTTTTGGTCGGCATCGGCCAGAGACCGGTCGCCACGAGAATTTGCCGCCGTACGTACTCCCTACGTGTCTCCCACTGTTCGAGCGATGCTGGCGGATCGAAGGGGAAGTAGCCGTGCAGATCTTTGAGCGGCCGATGGCGGACGTCTTCGGCCGATGCCGTCACCGTGACGCACAGCAGAACGACGAGAGCGATGAAGTGTTTCATGGTTTGATTTTCCTTAGGTTCGAATTTTATATGTTATTTCGAGTGAATCGCTTGCGATTCATAATGGTGAACGATTGTCTGAAACTCTGAGCCAGTCGCGCTGGCTGAACCGTTGGGGGCAACGGTTCTACAATATGCGACTTCGTCACCTGAAAAGTACGAAAGTCGAACTTGAGGCTGAGCGGTAAATTAATGTCGTAGTGGATCTCGCTAAAGTTCCTGCCCCGAGGACGTGTAGCCACGTCCACTACGGTAAAACCGACACCTGTTTTACGGTTGACCCTTAGTCATACGACTCACGGCGTTTCGGTAAATCGGTCGCTAATTGTCGGACCAAGGAGATTTGATTGACGTCGCCAACGATTTTTCCCGTGACGATATTGCCTCGAATGATCATCCCGTCCACTCCACCGGCGAGGATCGATTTGCGACACTGGTAGTTTTCGATGGCCGTGGTATCAACGTACTGGTCGCCCGCTGTCTCGCCGAAATCAGTGATGTTGTAGTCGCCTGCCACAGCAGGAATCGTCACGCCAGCAACAAGTGACAGGATGGTTGCGATCCATTTCATGCTTTAACCCTTCGTCTCGACAGATAGTTTTCGACGAACGCATGATACCTTGACGTGCAATAAAATGTGCACTGCGTAACGCGACATCCAGGATGGCGATCATTTTCTCGTTGGATACCGTTCTATTGAACACAATGCATGGCGAACCAAGATGGATGTGCTCCTTGACCGCTATCCCGCATGTCAAATTGGATCGTCGAATCGGGTGACCGCGGTCATATCGAGGAGTCGCCCGAAATTGTCTCGCCGTTGCTGAAGGAAGTGGACGACTGGTTCGGCACTCCGGCATGGGGCAAGGACCAGTGGTTCAACTGTGCTGTTTATACGTTCCTGTGTTTGTGAGCCGACGGCGTTAGGCTTGCCCTGGGCCGCTGGAACTTTGGTATTGACGTCGGATATTGGGTATAAGATTTTCTTCCGGCGATACTGCAGTTACCTCTGCACCGACGAAGTCGGGGGAGAGGTGGCAGAAACCCAGCGTGACCAACGATCACGACAATACCAAAGTTCTAGCAGTATAGGCTTTACCCCTCAAATTTGACTGACCACATTTTCGCGGATACAGTGGTGACCTTGGTTCCACTCGTGTTTCTAAATGCAGTGGAGCCTCCCTACCCGCCTTCCCACCGAACGCATCGATTTTCACTTCCCCGCCAAACTGATTAACAACCAATCCGAAACGCTCGGCACCGCCGGCTTCAACCACGGTTACGTCCCACTCTGGATCAGTTTTAATACTGACGGTAACGCAGTGTCGCATCGCGATGTGTCCCCAAACCGATTAGCGAGATTGAGATGCCGCTGCACATGATTCCCACCACACGCCGGCGTTTCCTGCAAACGACGCTCGCCGGAGGTACCGCATTGTTAGCCTCGCGTTACACCGAGGCCGCCGAGTCGGAGCCGAGCGATGATTGGTGGGCGTTGCTGTCGGATCCCCATATTGACGCGGATCCGAAGAAGAGTGCTCGTGGGATCACGATGCTGGATTGTCTGAACCGGATTATCGATGAGGTTTTGGCGGAGCCATCGCCTCCGGCGGGCGTCATCATCAATGGGGATTGCGCATTCTCACGCGGGCTTGCCGAGGACTACGCGACCTTCAGCACGGCATTGCAGCGATTTGCCGACGCCGACTTGCCGGTCCACATGACGATGGGCAACCACGATGACCGCGGGCCGTTCTACGATGCGTTTGCCAGCCAGCGGGCTGACAATCCGTTGGTCGATGGCAAGCATGTCAGTGTCCTTTCGACACCCACGAGCAATTTGTTTTTAATGGATTCACTTTGGGAGGTGAATAAAGTGACCGGCGAACTTGGTCAACCACAGTTGGACTGGCTCGCCTCGGCGCTGGACGCGCACGCTGAAAAGCCAGCGATCGTGATTGGACACCACAATCTCCAATTCCTGCCCAACGGATCACAGGCGACAATCAGTGGGTTGAGGGATTCCCAGCAACTCGTCGATCTGCTGAACGCGCGCCCGCACGTGCAGGCATACATTTTTGGACACACGCATCATTGGAACGTCCGCGAAATGCAGCACGATCTGAACTTGGTCAATCTGCCGGCTTGTTCGTATGTGTTCAACCCAGCGCATCCCAATGGATGGGTGAAAGCCAAATTCGGGGCTGATCAATTCGCACTGGAGCTTCGCGCTCTCGATCACGCTCATCCTCAACATGGCGAAAAACACGAACTACGCTACGCCTTGGCGGCCAATGCACGCTAAGGACCATCGGAACATTAAGCGACGGGATGACTCGTAGCTAAAGTCGTTAAGACTTTCGTGAATCGCTGAGCAGGTCGAAACTCACGTCTGAGTTCCGCTACGTCACCACACCTTGAATAACGAGGCTTTGCACATGCGAATTTCTGCACTGATGAGAGGGACGAGTGTCTCATCTTTGATGGTCTGCATCGTTTTACTGCTCGGCGGCCATTGCCGAGCTCAAGCGGAGGATACCAAGCCTGTCTTTCGCGCCGGCGCAGCGACCAGCAACATCACTCCGCCACTGGGTGAATTGATCGTCGGGGGATGGCAGCCGATCCCCGCGACGAACGTCCATGACGAGCTGCATGCACGGTGTGTCGTCTTGGACGACGGCCAGACGCAGTTGGCGATTGTGATTTGCGATAACGTCGGCATCCCCGTCGAAGTTTATGATCTTGCCAAGCAACAGATACACGACGCTACCGGGATACCGGCGTCGCATGTATTGACGGCGGCCACCCACACGCATTCCGCGACCACCGCGCGTGGTCCTCTAAAAACACTGCCGGAAACGGAGTTGAGCGATTATCAAAAGTTTATCGCCCATCGCATCTCCGATGGCGTCCGCAGGGCACTTGCTCAGTTGGAACCGGCACGGATTGGTTGGGGATCGATCGATGAACCGTCCGAACTCTTCAACCGTCGTTGGTTTGTCAACGACGCGAGTCTATTGAGCAACCCTTTCGGTGGTATCGACCAAGTCCGGATGAACCCTCCTCGTGGCAGTTCCAAGCTTGATCGTCCCGCCGGGCCGACTGATCCGGAGATTAGCTTCGTTTCGCTGCAAGGCACCGATGGTCATCCGATCGCGTTGCTCGCCAACTATTCCCTGCACTACGTCGGCGGTGTTCGGTCCGGGGACGTCTCGGCAGATTACTTTGGTTACTTCGCAAAGTTCATCGGAGAAAAATTGGGAGCGAGCGACCAATCACCACCGTTCGTCGGCATTCTTTCCAACGGCACCAGCGGCGATGTGAACAATATCAATTTTCCCGAACAAACCCTGCGGAAATACCGAAGTTATGAAAAAATGCAGGAGGTTGCCGAAAAGATCGCCAGTCGTGTGTATGAAGCCAATCAGAAAATTGATTTTCATGACTGGGTACCCTTGGCTGCGAAACAAGCCAACTTGACGCTGAAAACGAGGCAGCCCACGCCGGAGATGATTGAGTATTTTGCCAACATCACCACCGGCGATGATAACGATCCGAGGCGACGAAACAGTCGCGAAGAGATTTACGCGGATCGCATTGCAAAGATCCAGACAGCTCCCAAGCAGATTAAGATTCAATTGCAAACGCTCCGCATCGGCGATTTAGGAATCGCTGCGATCCCGTTCGAAGTGTTCACCGAAACGGGGCTGGAACTCAAGCATCGGAGTCCCTTCGCTGACACCTTCACCATCGAACTGGCCAACGGTTCGTACGGTTACTTGCCGACCCCCGAGCAGCATCGTTTGGGTGGCTACGAAACGTGGTTGGGCAGCAATTACGTTGAAAAGGAAGCGACCACCAAGATCGTCGCCAAGCTGCTCGAGATGTTTAAAACGCTCCATCAAGTGAGTCCGAAACAATAAGTAACAGCTCTCGAAGCACGCCGAGGGTTATCGCCTGACGTTGCTCTGGTGACTAACAATCGCATCGAATCGTACACAATACGACGAAGACGGAAGATTAAACGCGATGCAGCGTTTGATTGCCACACGAACCGTTTGGCATCGCCGATGCTTTCAATTGATTCTCGATCTTGCTCAGAAGTGGCGTCTGTTCAACGCGTTTGCGCAGATGGGATGAAGATGGGGATCGCAAAATTTGTCGGTTACGGCAGCACGATCGTTTGTTCACTCAGGATCGGTTCGGCCGATCGATTCAAGACTGCGTGGATCGATGCTTTGAAAGTGCCCGAGGTGGATTCGGGCAATTGAAAACGCAGTTCGCGTGATTCACTCGGCAGCAACCATGAGTGATAACCGGCCTCGCAGATCACCGGTGCCTCGTTGCCGCGAGTCAGAGTGATGATCAGATGGGGTGCCAGATGACGAGTGCCATGGTTGGTGATTGACAAGGACATGATTCGCGGTTCGCTTTTTTTCACGTCGATGGTCCCGAGCGAAACCTGGGGATCGTGGGGGCGATCATTGTTCAACATCGCCACCGGGATTTTCAGTGCTGCAGTGTTAGCCGACGATTCCGATTCGGCATACAGATTCAGTTCGGCATACATGTCGTTGGTGTCGCCGGCGTGGCCGTTCATCGTGACCATCACGTTTCGGCCTGCTCTCGGAGTCAGCAGAATTCGTTCGGGCCGCACCCGCAGCCAGGAAACCTCGTCTCCATCACGATCTCGCGTGACCAGCCGGATCGACACCGGTTTGTCGCCCTGGTTTTTTAGTGATAACGGTACCAGCCGATTTCCACCGCGAAGCGTCGACAATTCGATCGCCGATGGGTGAACTTGGATCGACTTCAATACACGTCCCACGACGCTGCGTTGTGCTTGAAAGTCGTACTGGCCGACGTGGACTGGAAAGGTTTGCATCGCAGCATCGCCACTGTCGTCCGAGACGTTGATTTGCAGTTGATAGTCACCGGGGAACACCGGTTCGGGCAATGCCGACGCCAGTGTCACCTCGCTGCGAGGTAGCACCGTGAGCTCGAACCGTTTAGGTTCGGGTTGATGGGTCCGTGACACCAATCCGAGTGGCACGTCGTCGATCACCACGCGGCCCGCTGGATCGATCATCCGAGCTTTCGCACGGAGCCGACGTCCGGCGTCATGTGGATTCCACAGCAACGCATTGATGTGAGCAAAGCCATTACGGTCGACTAGCCCACCGGTGGTCAATCGGATTTCGCCCTGCACTGCATTGACGCGGCGAATATCGGCTTCCAATCGCAATAGATAACGGGTGACAAAGCGGACACCGAGTTGCCGTTTCGTCGTTTGTTTGGAAAACGGTTCTTCGCTGCGATCGGTCACCAACAGCCCAACACTAACAAATTGACCGCTGTCACGCGGCAGCGTCCAGGTTCCTTCGATCTCTTGGACCTCGCCCTGGCGTAGTCGCAGTTCGGTGGACGTCAACAGACGTAACGAGTCGGTGTCTTGCAGGTCTTCGGCGGCGGTGACTTTGCCATCGCGATGTTGAATCAACGAAACTGGCTGGATCGAAAAAGCAATCGGCGTTTCGCCCGCGTGAAGACGGAATTTAAAGCGAACGGTTTGGCCTGGTACCGCTTGGCACTGAAACACGAGCGGATCGATTCGGAACGTCGGGCGAAACCGCGCATCGGCGTTGATTCTGGCGACTCGCTGCGACGGCGACTCACCATTGACCGCCGTCGTCACCATAGCGAATAGCATTAGGATCAAAGTTTGTCGGACAAAGCGTTTCGTCCCCATAGGGTTCATCCTGATAAACGATTCGAGGTGAGATGAAAATGGCCACTTCTGCTTCTTGTTCTCGCCGTTCGATACGTTGGAACAAGCGACCCATGTAGGGGACGTCACCGAGAAGTGGCAGCTTATTAACTTGGTCGACCTTTTGCCGCTGGGTCAGGCCTCCGATCACGATCGTTTGTCCGTCCATCACGTGCACCGAAGTCGATACACGGCGGCGATTGATTACGGGAAATTGGTCATAGGCGTTCGCTTGAGTTTCGTCGCTGCGAATGTCCTCACTGACCTCGGCGCGGTCAATGTGGATGGTGACATGCGGAGCACGTATTTCTGGCGTCAACTCGAGCATGATGCCCGAGTCGACTTTCTGGATGTCTTGCCGATAGAAGACTCCATTGCCACTCGGCTGGACACTAAAGAAACTTTCGCGGCCGATGTGGATTTCGGCCTTCTTGCCATCTTCGGTCGTCACTCGTGGAGCGGCACGGATTTTGACGTGACCTTTTTGCTCGAGGGCGCGAAGCAGGGCGCTGGTGAAACGAAAATCATTCAGCTGTGAATTGAAACCCGCCGGACCGTACTGGCCGGCGATTCCAAGTCCATCGAGTGCGAACGAGCCTGCGTTGCCGCCGTCGAGCTTCATGCCCTGGTGGACATCGAAACCAAAACGATAATTGGTTTCGGGGCTGTATACGCAAACCAATGCTTCCAAGATGACTTGAGGCACGACTCTGTCGGTCTCTTCCAGCTCACGCAAAATTTGGTGTGCGGTGATCGGAGGCGCTTCGATTGCTAGTTTTCCGCCCTGCCCCATGATGCGGACAAATTGCAAATGCCGTTCGGGAAGTTGTGATTTCAATGAATCGGGGGTGCGATGTCGAGCTTCGTAGATGTATCGTTCTGCCAGAAACGGAAACAACGCCGACCCAGGTTCGGGCAGGCCGACGTAGAACTCGTCGCCGTCCTGACGCCACCGGTATCCCAGCGGCAACAGGATTTTGCGAAGGGCTCTTTCGAAACTTTCGCCTTCGATCACCGCGGTCACCGATCCTCGCACTTGATCGTCAATGATCACCGACATGCCAGCCTGCTCGGCCAGCGATTGAATCGCTTGGCGTACATCGGTTTCGACAAAGGCATCGTGCAGTAGCGGGGCGTGTTGAAGCTGCGGAGCCTCGGCGGTGTTGGCATCGATTGGCTGAGCACCGTAGGCTTCGTCCGCGGAATCACCGTAGCTAGCCCTCACCACCTGCGGCTCTTGCGTCGCATCGTCGGATGCGGTTACTTGTTCGGCAGCCGAGGTTAAGGATTGTTGGCGAAAACCCTTGGAAATCGTCGGGCCCAGCGACGTGATGCGAGACTTGTTTTGCGGCAGCGAATAACCCACCGGCAAGGACTCGATCAACGACGCGTGCTGGCTCGCATGATGTGCCACTCTTTTCGGCTTCGGCAATGCCCCCGCAGGCAGCTGGAAAAATGGATCCGCAAGCACGGATTGGCTGTGTAGCTGGATCTCGTTTCGCTTCTCTTTTGTCTGGCATCCGCTGATCGCGATGGCTGCGACCAGTGTGATGAACGCAGTCGATGGTGCGAAGTTCATGATACGAACGTCATTGGTTCTGACAGCTTGATAGTTAGATGGAGATGCGGATCGCGGCAATCGTCGACAAACGAAGTGATTAGTTCGCGGTGATTGTGGCATAAATGGTCGTGCAGTAGGTGCCGGGCACCAGCGTGGTGACCGAGCCGCTATCCATCGAAACGGTCAACTGAAGCTCGACGTTTCCCGGTCCCGACGAACTCGCTTGCACTTGCGAACTCAAGTCGGGAACAAGGTTGGTGAGATCGGATTGGTCCGAGACCACATCGACTGCCCATCCTGCTTCGGTGTCCGATGATGCAATCGCGAGATCGAGCTTCACGTCACGGGTGACAAGCGGCAGCGTGTTGTGAACAAACCCGGCGATCGTCCCAAAGGTGACCGTCGCTCCGTCGCCATCGTTGCAAACAGCGGAAAACGTTTGCGGTGCAAATGACTTGATCCCCGTCGTCCCATCGTGGTTCAGGCTAATGGGACCATTGGGAGCCAAGATGGCGAGGGCGTTTTGGACGTTGACGCAAAAATCGACCGACGCCGATGTCTGTGCCTGTGCCTGTGCCTGTGTTCCGATGCCGATGCTGAGCCCCAACAGGACCAGCGTCCTCACTGCCGTATGCATAAATTGCCCCTATGCAAACCGATACAAATAACTCGAATGTGACCTTCCGCTACGCTTGGGCGAACACTGCTTCTGTATTAGTAAGTAGCGTTTCGCCCCTCCGAAGGTTGACACTCTTGTGGGATCGGGTTTCCGTTACGGTCAACCGTAGACATTTTTTCCGACTCGACGAAATACGCTGCATTCATTTGCACCCAGCGGGGGCGAGCGGTTGTGCGTGAGACGTTCTTTGTTAGGACTCGCGAATTAGCGGGATCCCGCAGTCCCCTCTGCCGCGTGGTGGGGGCATGCGGTGTGCGTGCAATGCATCCTTGCTAGATCAAAATCGGATTGCGCGTCCCGTGTAAATGGTCATTTCCCACCTGGGCATGGGATGAGTCTATACTGTTTGTTCTCACCCCCCGATCCCACCACTTGATTGAAGGATGGTTCGATGAACCGTAAACCCCTGGTAAAGCCGACACGCCGTGATTTCTTGTCCACAACTTCCGCGATTGGCGGATCATTGATCATTATGGGGACCAAAGCCACCGCAGGTATCAAAGGCGCCAATGACCGTGTGCGAATCGCGGTTGCGGGGCTGAATGGTCGCGGTCAGAGTCATCTCGACGGATGGATGAGAGCGGATAATGTCGAAGTCGCGTATGCCATCGATCCCGCAGAGAACGTGCTACAAAAGCGTTTAGGATCGATAGAAAAGAAAGCCAATGGTAAGTTTACGACCAAGGGAGTGGCTGACTTTCGCGAGGCGCTTGACGACAAGTCGCTTGACGCGATCTCGGTTGCCACTCCGAATCATTGGCATTCGCTGATCACGATTCGTGCGGCTCAGGCGGGCAAGCATGTGTATGTCGAAAAGCCGATGAGCCATGATGTCGCGGAAGGTCGTGTGGCGGTCGAAGCTCAAAAGAAATATGGCGTTGTGATTCAACATGGAACGCAGCGCCGCAGTGATGCGGGGGTGGCGGGGCTTCACGAGGCACTCAAATCCGGAGAGCTTCCGCGATTGAAAATCGCGTATGGTTACTGCTGTAAACCACGCGGCGGAATTGGATCCAAGTCACCTGGCACTCCACCATCGAATTTGAACTGGGATCTTTGGAAGGGGCCGGCCGTGATCGACCAATATCACGCGAACTATCATCCCTACAAT